>NZ_JBHXBO010000225.1:0-6561 GCF_042726775.1 Oerskovia sp. NPDC060287 | reverse complement strand
CAGGTCTCCGGCGATCAGCTGAACCCCCGGGACCGTCTCACGCACCAGCTCGAGCTTGGGGTTGTTCTGGCCTCGGATGAGGCCGAACACCTCATACCCCTTGCTGAGCAGGAGCTCGGACAAGTACAGACCATCCTGGCCGGTGATACCGGTGATCAGCGCGCGTGGCATAGTTCCTCGAAAGAGTCGACTGAAAGAGACCAGGTCACCCTACCCGGAGTGGCTCCTCCCGCGCCGACGCAGCCGCGCCACCAGCGCAGCCGATAGCATGTCGCCATGCCGGAAGCTCCCTTCATTTCTTATGCCCAGAACGGCGAGGACGTCGTCCTGTGGCGGGCGCTCCAGCCCGTCACCAACGGTCGCTATGTCGAGGTCGGGGCGAACCATCCCACCGACGACTCGGTCACGCGGGCGTTCTACGACCGCGGCTGGTCCGGCGTCACCGTCGAGCCCGTCGCCCACCTCAGCGCGCTGCACCGCGCCGAACGACCGCGTGACACCCAGGTCCAGGCGGCCATCACGTCGGACCCGGTCGACGAGGTCGTGCTCCACGTCATCCCCGACAGCGGGCTCTCCACCCTCGACGACGACATCGTCGAGAAGCACCGGGCCGCAGGGATCGACCACGTCGACACCACGGTGGCAGCACGACGGCTCGACGACGTGCTCGAGGAGAACGGGTTCGCCGGCAAGGAGATCCACTTCCTCCTGATCGACGTCGAGGGAGCAGAGGCCAAGGCACTCGAGAGCATCGACCTCACGCGCTGGCGCCCGTGGGTCGTCGTGGTGGAGGCGACGCTGCCGAACTCCACGACCCCGACCCACGAGGGCTGGGAGCCCTCTCTCCTCGCCGCCGGGTACGAGTTCTGCCTGTTCGACGGCGTCTCCCGCTTCTACGTCGCCGAGGAGAAGGCAGCCGACCTCAAGGCGAACCTTCTCTACCCCGCGTGCGCGCTCGACCGCTTCGTCGACCACCGTCTGCTCGCGGCTCGCGCCGAGACCGCAGCCACGACGGCCGAGAAGGAGGCCGAGATCGCCGAGAAGGAGGCCGAGGTACACACCCTCACCCGCCAGGTGCTGCACTGGCGGAACCTCAGCCTGCAGGGCTGGGCAACGGCACAGCTCACGGAGGACCGTTCGGCGGAGTTCGAGGAGCACTTCCGTGCTGAGGTCGCTGCGATGCAGAAGACTCTCTCGTGGCGTGTGACGAAGCCTCTGCGGGGCGTGCGACGCCTCGGCAACATCGTCAGGGGACGCCGGTGAAGCCTCTTCTCCGGGAGGAGGCCGACGCGGCCGCGGCCGGCTACCTCGAGGCGCTGACGCAACGGCTCACGGAGGCCTCTCGCGTCATCCTGGGCGACGCCACCACCGCTGCTCTCGCAGCCGACGGCCTCCCGCTTGCCGCAAAGCTCCTTCCGCGACTGGTCGAGGCGTCGCGCGGCCGGGCGGCCTCGGACGCACGTTGGCTGCTGCTCACGGCCGTCCGTGGTCGGTTCCCCTCGGCCGAAGAGTTCATGTCGTTCACGAGGCAGCTCGACCTGGTCGCCACCGAGGTGGCGGAGACCGAGCTGCTCCGGCTGTCCAACGACGGTTCCGGTCGCCCTGACCTGCCCATGCGTGTCGTGCGCGACGCGCCCCTCGTGGACGTCAACTTCTCGGCCCTCAACGACCACCACACCGGCATCCACCGGGTGGTCCGTGAGACGGTCCCGCGGTGGCATGCTGCCCACCAGGTCGTCCTGGTCGCATGGATCGACGAAGGCACCGCGTACCGCTCGCTGGCGCCACGCGAGATCGCCCGTGTCCTGCGGTTCCACGAGGACGTGCCGATCGACCTCGACGAGGAGCAGGCGTACCGCCCCGAGCTCATCGTGCCGTGGCACACCACCGTCATCCTTCCCGACGTGCCCAACGCGTTCTCCTCCCCTGCGCTGACTGCGCTGGCGCGCTGGTCGGGCAGCCAGACCTCGCTCATCGGCTACGACCTGATCCCGATCGTCAGTGCCGACCTGCGCCCCTTCGGGGAGTCGACGGCGACGGCGAACTTCCTCGCTGCCGTGAAGCACGCGCACCGGATCGCTGGCATCAGCAACTCGGCCACGGCCGAGTTCGACGGATTCGTCCACGCGCTGGCCGCCCAGGGGCTCCGCGCCCCGGTGGTGCGCGAGCTGGGCCTTCCCGAGGACTCGCCGCCCGACCTGGCTATCCCCGCCCGCGAACCGTCCGACCGGCCCGTGGTGCTTCTCACGGGGACCCGCGAACCGCACAAGAACCACCGGACCGCGCTGCACGCGGCCGAGAGGCTGTGGCGTGAAGGGCTCGACTTCGAGGTCCGCATGATGGGTGGCAAGGGCTGGTCGGAGGAGGCGCTCAGACCCGCGCTCGACCGGCTCCGCGAGGACCAGCGTCCACTCGTCGAGCTCGGGCGCGTCTCCGAGGAGACACTCTGGGCAGAGCTCACCTCGGCCGACGTGGTCATGTTCATCTCGCTCCACGAGGGCTTCGGGCTCCCCGTGGCCGAGGCCCTGGCCGTGGGCACACCGGTCATCACGTCGAGCTTCGGGAGCCAGGCCGAGATCGCGCAGCACGGAGGCTGCCTGGTCGTCGATCCTCGTGACGACGACGACGTGACCCAGACGCTACGGACCTTCCTGACCGACCCGGACGTGCGAGCCAGGCTTCGGGCCGAAGCCCTCGTCCGCCCGCCCCGCACCTGGGACGACTACGCCGACGAGCTGTGGGAGTTCTTCATGGCCGACACGAACGAGGGACGACAGTGACCCGGATCCTCGGGACCTCCCGAAGCCAGCGAATCTCCGGGCAGCTCGCCTCGACCTACGTCGACAGGCTCGCGCTCGTCGCCCAGGGGCTGGGCCGAGAGGTCCCCGCTCTGACGAGACCGACGTCGGAATCGCTCTCCGACGCGGTCGCCTCGCTCGTCGACGCTGCTGATCGCAGCCAGGTGTGGCTCACGCTCGCCGCGCTGAGCGGACGCCTGCCGACCGAGTCGACCGTGGTGGAGACGGCGCGCGCCGCGGAGTTCGACCCGCACGCCCTGTTCGCCGCCGTGGTCGACGAGACGACGCCGGAGAGCGCGACCTGGGAGATCCGGCTCGTGACGTCTCAGGTCGTCCTCGACGTCGCGCACACCGCGTCGACGACACTGATGACGGGCATCCAGCGGGTCGTCCGGGAGTCCGCTCGGCGTTGGCTCAGATGGCACGGCGGGCTCCCCGTCTCGTGGAGCCGCCGCATGGACGCGATCCGGGACCTCACGCCGGTCGAGCTGGACCGCATCCTTCGGGCCGCCGCAGCGAACGAAGACGTCGAGTCCACCGAGGTGCCGACCGTCGTGCTGCCCTGGGAGACGACGTTCACGGTTCCCGAGCTCGCCGTGGACTCTCCTCGGACGTCCCGCATCCAGGCGCTCGCGAAGTACGCGCGATGCGCCGTCAGCGCCGTCGCCTACGACCTGATCCCCGTCACGTCGGGCGAGACGACCACTCCCGGGATGGGTGACGCGTTCGCCAGGAACCTCAGTGCGCTCCGGCACGTGACGCGCATCGCTCCCATCTCCCACGCGGCGGCCGTCGAGTACGAAGGCTGGCGCATGATGCTCGCGGCCACGGGTATCGTCGGCCCCGACATCCGAGCCGTCGTCCTGCCGGTCGAGGCCGCCGAGTCGACCGTCGCCGAGGTCGAGGAGGCGCGGCTGCGCTTCACGATCGGATCATTGCCCATGGTGCTGGTCGTGGGCAGCCACGAGCCGCGCAAGAACCACCTGGCAGTGCTGCACGCGGCGGAGATGCTCTGGCGGGAGGGACTGGAGTTCAGCCTGACGTTCGTCGGCGGCAACTCCTGGAACAGCCAGGGGTTCGAGCAGCGGCTCGAAGAGCTCAAGCTCTCCGGTCGCGCGGTCGAGGCCGCGAGCAAGGTACCGGACACCCAGCTCTGGGCGGCGTACCGGCTCGCTCGTTTCACCGTCTTCCCGTCGCTCAACGAGGGATTCGGGCTTCCTGTCGCAGAGTCCCTGGCCGTCGGCACCCCCGCCATCACGTCGAACTTCGGCAGCATGGCGGAGATCGCCGCAGACGGTGGCGCGCTCGTCGTCGACCCGCACGACGACGAGTCGATCTCGTCGGCGATGCGCACGCTCCTGCTCGACGACGACGCGCACGCCGCCCTCCGTGCCGCAGCGACCGCCAGGCCGCAGCGCACGTGGGACGACTACGCCACCGAGCTCTGGGACTTCCTCATCGAGGGCAAGCCCCAGGACGACGAGGCTCGACCGGAGCACCGGTAGTCTTGCCCCTCGGCCCCCTCGGCCCTCGAACCACCATGATCAGGAGAACGATGGACGACCCGCGAGACGACAGAGCGTCCGCCCTAGCAACTCAGTCAATGCGACCTGCGGGGCCGCGTTCAGGCCTCTTCAGGGGAACGGTCCAGTCGATCAGGGATGTCCTGTCGCACCGCGAACTCCTGGGTCTGCTCGTTCGGCGTGAGATCAAGGCGCGATACAAGGACAGCATCCTCGGCTTCTTCTGGAGCCTTGCACGGCCCCTGGCATTGCTCGCCGTGTACTGGCTCGCGATCGGCAAGTTTCTCGGCGCCGAGCGCTCGATCCCCGAGTTCGCGATCTACATCTTCACCGGCCTGACGGCCTGGCAGCTCTTCGCCGACATCGTCCTCACGGGGACGGGCTCGGTCGTGGCGAACTCAGGTCTGATCAAGAAGGTCTACGTCCCCCGCGAGGTCTTCCCGCTGAGCGTCGTGGGATCCTCGCTGTTCAACTTCGGCATCCAGCTCGGGATCCTCGTCCTCTTCACCGCGATCCGGGGCCAGTTCCCGACCGGAGAGCGATGGCTGTACTTCCTGCTCGGGTTCACCGTGCTCGTCACGTTCGCCACAGCACTCGCGCTCATTCTCTCTGCGGTCAACGTCTACCTTCGAGACGTGCAGTACCTGGTGGAGATCGTGCTGATGCTCGCGTTCTGGATGTCCCCGATCGTCTACTCGTGGAGCCAGATCACCTCCCAGGTGGAGTCGACCGTCGTGCAGAACATCTACGCCTCGAATCCGATGACTCAGGTGATCTTCGCCTTCCAGCGTGCCTTCTGGGTCGCGGGAGACGGACAACCCATGCCCGACTACCTCGGTGTGCGCCTGCTCATCACGCTCGGGTTCTCGATCGTCCTCCTCTGGATCGGCCAGCGAGTCTTCGCCCGGTTGCAGAGCAACTTCGCCCAGGAGCTGTGATGAGCACCACCGTCGTACGAGTCGACAACATCTCCAAGCGGTTCATCATCCGGAAGGAGAAGTCCCTCAAGGAGCGACTGGTCAACTTCGGCCGATCGAACCTGCACAAGGACGACTTCTGGGCACTCCGCGACGTCGACCTCGACATCACGTCGGGTTCGACGGTCGGACTCGTCGGACCGAACGGCTCGGGGAAGAGCACGCTGCTCAAGATGATCGGCGGGATCCTCCAGCCGACGTCGGGAAGCGTCAGCATCCGTGGAAGGCTCGCCGCGCTGCTCGAGCTCGGCGCAGGCTTTCACCCCGACCTCACCGGTCGGGAGAACGTGTACCTCAACGCCTCGATCCTGGGCCTCTCGCGCCAGCAGACCGACAAGTACTTCGATGCCATCGTCGACTTCTCGGGCATCGAGAAGTTCATCGACACCCAGGTCAAGTTCTACTCGTCCGGCATGTACGTGCGCCTCGCCTTCGCGGTCGCCGTGCACGTCGACCCGGACATCCTGCTGGTCGACGAGGTGCTCGCGGTCGGTGACGAGCCGTTCCAGCGCAAGTGCATGGACCGCATCCGACAGTTCCAGGCTGACGGTCGGACGATCATCTTCGTGAGCCACTCGCTCGACCAGGTCGCCGACCTCTGCGACCGGGCAGTCGTCCTGGAGAGCGGTCTGGTGATCGCCGACGGCGAGCCCCGCGAGGCCCTCCGCACGCTGCGCGACGAGTTCGACCTGATCCGTCAGGAGGACGTCGAGCGTGAGCACGCCCGCCTGGCAGAGGAGCACGAGCGTGAGGCGGAGAAGGCCGAAGAGGAGGCCAAGGTCATCGAGCGGGTCGTCGTCGAGTCGGTCGAGCTCTTCGACGACCAGGGGAGCCCGGTCAGCCTGCTCCAGCCTGGTGACAACCTCAACGTGGCGATCACCGTGAACGCCACGACCCCGGTCACCGGCGCGTACGTGGGTACCGGCATCGACACCGCGCTCGGCGTGAACGTCTTCGGGACCAACACCAAGCTCCTCGGGGTCACGGTTCCCCCGCTGAACGGTCGGCACCGGATCGACTTCCGCCTGCCTGACCTGCACATCGGCGAGGGCACCTACTCGCTCCACGGCTCGGTGTCCGACGCCGCCGGCGCGGAGTTCCACCGGCTGCGCGACGCGGTGAGCCTTCGCGTCGAGGCCGACGGTCGTTCGATCGGCGTCACCTGGGTCGACGCGCAGGCGTCGATGGCGGACGCCCGGCTCTAGACAGGTCGCGGGAGAGCGCCTCAGCAGCGCCTGCACGACGAGGGCGACGGTACCGAGC
>NZ_JBHXBO010000224.1:2951-6702 GCF_042726775.1 Oerskovia sp. NPDC060287 | reverse complement strand
CCGCAGAGGGGACCGGGCCGTCGGGTGAGATCTCCGATCCATCCATCCCTTGCGGGACAGGGGCGATCAGTCGATCAGGCAGCCACCACGTTGACCGCGATGTTCGCCGAGACCTCGGCGTGCAGGCGGATGGTGACCGTGTACGAACCGGTCGACTTGATCGGCTGGCCGATCTCGATCTTGCGCTTGTCGACGGACGGGCCGCCGACGGCCTTGACGGCCTCAGCGATGTCACCGGTGGTGACAGCGCCGAACAGACGGCCGCCCTGGCCCGCCTTGGCCTTCACGACGACAGGCTTCGACTGCAGCGAGTCGCGCGTCGCCTTGGCCTCGTCGAGCGTCGCGATCTCGCGAGCCTTGCGTGCCTTGCGGATCGCAGAGATCTGCGACTCGGCACCCTTGGACCACCCGGTCGCCAGGCCACGGGGGACGAGGAAGTTACGGGCGTACCCGTCCTTGACCTCGACCACGTCGCCGGGCTCGCCCAGGCCGGTGACCTCGTGGGTCAGAATGAGCTTTGCCATGTTCTATCCCCTCTCGATCAGCGTGCGGACGACGAGTACGGCAGGAGTGCCATCTCGCGGGCGTTCTTGACGGCACGTGCGATCTGGCGCTGCTCCTGGACGGAGACGCCGGTCACGCGACGGGCACGGATCTTCCCGCGGTCGGAGATGAACTTCCGCAGCAGGGTCGTGTCCTTGTAGTCGACCGACTCGATCTTCGCCGACTTCAGGGGGTTGGACTTCTTCTTGGGCTTGCGCACCACTGGCTTCGCCATGGTGTTGCTCCTTCACAAGGTGCTATCCCCGGCCGGGGTGGGTGTCCTCGTCGGGCACCTGCCCCGCCGGGAAGGGTTTGTCTGGGGTGAGCGGTGACTAGAAGGGGGGCTCGTCCGAGAACGAGGCACCACCCGACGACGCGGGGCCAGCCGTGGCCCACGGGTCGTCGTTGCTCTGCTGGCCACCGCCGGAAGCGCTGAATCCGCCGCCGCCGCTCGAAGCGCCGCCGCCGCCGAAACCGCCGCCACCACCGAAGTTGCCGCCACCCGAGCGCTGGGCCCGGGTGACCTTCGCGGAGGCGTACTTCAGGGAAGGACCGATCTCCTCCACCTGCAGCTCGACGACCGTGCGCTTCTCCCCCTCGCGGGTCTCGTACGAACGCTGGACCAGACGGCCCTGAACGATGACGCGCATGCCCTTGGTCAAGGACTCGGCGACGTTCTCCGCGGCCTCGCGCCAGATCGAGCAGCGCATGAACAGCGTGTCGCCGTCCTTCCACTCGTTGCTCTGGCGGTCGAAGGTGCGCGGCGTGGACGCCACGGTGAAGTTGGCGACGGCAGCCCCCGCGGGGGTGAAGCGAAGCTCCGGGTCCCCGGTCAGGTTCCCGACCACCGTGATGACGGTTTCACCAGCCATGCCAGCTCCTCATTGTTCGTTACGTATCGAAGACTCTTCGAAGGGGATGACCCCCGTCCGCGGACATCCCACCACGTGCCACTGACGCTGTCCTGGGGACGCGCAGCGCACCGGGGGTGCCACGAGGGAAGTCAGAAGTGCGAGGTGATCAGCGAGCGTCGGTGCGCAGGACCTTCGTGCGCAGGACGACCTCGTTGAGGCCGAGCTGACGGTCCAGCTCCTTGGCCGTGTCGGACGTCGCGGTGAAGTCGACGACGGCGTAGATGCCCTCGGACTTCTTGTTGATCTCGAAGGACAGGCGGCGACGGCCCCAGATGTCCACCTTGTCGACAGTGCCACCGTCGGTCTTGATGACCGTCAGGTACTTGTCGAGCGACGGAGCAACGGTGCGCTCCTCGATCTCGGGGTCGAGGATGATCATCAATTCGTACTGACGCATGCGGTTAACCCACCTCCTGCGGACTCAGCGGTCACGGTATCTCCGTGACAGGAGGGTTGTGCGTCGCTGTGAGGTCACCGTGCTGATGGCAGCACGGATCGAGACACAGCAAGTTCCCAAGGTACCCGGTCGGGGCCGGGGTCGGGAAATCTGTGGGGGTGACGTCGGTCGCTACCCGCCGTTGCCGTTGTTGCCGTTGCCGTTGCCCGGCCTTCCACCCTCCTCGGGTGGCGTGGTCGGCGGTGTCGACGGATCGGGCGTGGGCTTGGGATCCGGCCCCTTGGACAGGACGACCGTGACGGTCTTGCCCATCTCGACCTGCTGACCGGACCCTCCGACCCGGAGCACGATGCCGGGTGCGACGTCTGCCGAGTACTCCTCGGTGAACGAGACCTTGAGCCCCATGCCTTCGAGCACGGCCTTGGCGTCTGCCTTGGACCTCCCGGCCAGGTCGGTCGGGACAGTCACGGTGGTCGGTGCGACCGGCTCCTCCGGCTCGACCAGCTCCTCGATCGCGGGCTCCGTGGGCTCCTCGCTCGGCGTCGGGGACGGCTTGACCTTCTTCATCGTGTACTCGGGGAAGTCCTGGACCTCGGCGTACTGGGGCAGCGCGAGGACGCCCTCCATGTAGGAGGTCCAGGCGTCGACGGGCCACGTGCCACCTGTGATCGACTTCTTGTAGTACTCGCCGAACGGGGTGATCTGCTCCTGCGTCGACTGGTCACCCTGGTAGAGCCCGACGACCGTCGCCAGCTGCGGGATGTACCCCGCGAACCAGGCCGACTTGTTGTCGTTCGAGGTGCCGGTCTTGCCCGCGACGGGGCGGTTCAACGCCTTGGCCGGTGCGCCGGACGCGCCCTTCGACTCGACGACCTGCGTCATGGCGTAGGTCGCGGCGGCCATGACGTCGGCCTCGAAGACGCGGTCGTTGCGGCCCGGCATGTCGTAGGTCTCAGCGCCCGAGTCCAACCGCTTGACCGACTGGACCACGTGCGGCGTCGACTCGAAGCCCTGCGCGGCGAACGTCGCGTAAGCGTGCGCGATGTCGATCGGGTGGACCGACGCGGTACCGAGCACGTTCGACGGGACGGCCTTGAGGTCCATGGTGTCCTCGGGGATCCCCGCCTTGACGGCCGCGGCGACCGTCGCCTCCGGCCCGACCTCCATGTTCAGGGCTGCGTAGACCGTGTTCACGGAGTTCGCGGTCGCCGTCGCCAGGTCGATCTCGCCGTAGGGCTGGTTGCCGAAGTTCTTCACGCCCTGGCCCTTGTCGTAGAAGCCGGGCACCTCCACGTCGTTGTTGCCGTCGTACGTCGCGGACAGGTCGATGCCCTGCTCGAGCGCCGCGACGAGCGTGAACGGCTTGAAGGTCGAGCCTGCCTGGGCGACACCGCGGGTCGCGTTGTTGAACTCCTGCGTGACGAAGTCCGGGCCGCCGTAGACGGACTTGACCGCACCGTCCGCAGGGTCGATCGAGACGATCGTCGGCTTCAGGTTGGGCGAGGCCGGGTGGTCGCCGTCGTAGGGGATGCTCTCCGCGGTCGCGACCGCGAGGTCCTGCATGGTCTTGTCGAACGTCGTGACGATCGTGAAGCCCTTGGTGTCGAGGTCGCCACCGTCATAGCCGTTGGCCTCGAGCTCGCGCCTCACCAGGTCCAGGAGGTAGCCCGCCTGCCCGCCCTTGGAGTTGGTCACGACCTTTTCCTTGAGCGTGTCGGCGGGGAAGACCGCCTCGGCCTTCTCGGCAGGGGTGATGTGCCCGTCCGCAGCCATGCGGTTGATCACGCGCTGCCACTTCTCCTGCGTGATGTCAGGGTTGTTGGCCGGGTCGTAGACGGTCGGGTTGGGGATGATCGCGGTGATCATCGCGGCCTGGGAGATGGTCAGCTCTGCGGCC
>NZ_JBHXBO010000224.1:0-2941 GCF_042726775.1 Oerskovia sp. NPDC060287 | reverse complement strand
TCGATCCCGTGGGCCCCACGGCCGAAGTAGATCGTGTTGAGGTAGTTCCCCAGGATCTCCTCCTTGGGCTGTTCCTGCGTGAGCCGCAGCGCGAGCATCGCCTCGCGGAACTTTCCGACGTAGTCCGACACCGTCGCGCCGGCGTAGTACCGCTCGGCGTACTGCTGGGTGATGGTCGACGCGCCCTGGAGGCTGCCCCCCTTGAGGTTGTTCACCATCGCGCGAGCGATGCCCTTGAGGTCGATGCCCGAGTTCGTCCAGAAGGAGCTGTCCTCGGACGCGACCACGGAGTTGCCGACGTAGTCGGGCAGCGTCGCGTAGTCCACGATGACGCGGTTCTCCTCCTGGAAGGTCCCGATCTCCGTGACACCGTCCGCGTAGTACACCGTGGTCTTCTGCTGCTGCACCGCGTAGGCGGGCTCGGCGGGGACCGAGGTCGTCGCGTAGGCGGCGATGACGATGCCGGCGACCAGCGCGGTCCCGGTGAGGAAGGTCCCGAGCAGCACGCGCCAGGACGGCAGCCAGCGACGGAAGCTCTTGACGTGGGAACGGGGGTAGTTGAAGAACCGGCGCTTGCGCGCCGAGGTGCCCGGGCGCGCCGTGCTGCCGGCACGCGCCGTGCCCTTCGTCTGCCTCGCGGAGCTCGCCACGGTTCACCTTCCTCTGGGGGTCTGTACCGGTCCGGACCTGTTCCGCACCGCCGCCCGGGTGTGGGCGCGCCAGGCGCAGAGCATGCATCAGACCACCCTGAACAATAGGGCGTCCTCCCGTGAGGACAAGGCCCCTCGAGGCCTGGTCCGCCATTGTTTCGCCACAGCCACGCCGCAGGTCCCCCAGTCCTTCACATCTGCTCGGCGGCGTGACATATTGCGCGGTACCGCGAATCCACCTAACCTGTCGATGTATCGACTCGATACATCGAGTAGTCGAACCACGCCCGATCCGCCCTCCGCGGTGACAGCCTGACCGAGGAGGAGGTGTCATGGCACGCAGCCGTTCCGACGTGCTGGAGACCGCGATCCTCGGCCTCCTGAACGAGTCCCCGCTGCACGGGTACGAGCTCCGCAAGCGGCTCAACCTGCTGCTCGGGTCGTTCCGGGCGTTCTCCTACGGTTCGCTCTACCCGGCGCTCAAGGCGATGGTCACGCACGGCTACATCGTCGGCACCGAGTCACCCACCACCCCTCCCCACGCGTTGTCGGGCAAGCGGGCACGCATCGTGTACCAGCTGACCGCCGAGGGCAAGGAACGTCTTCAGACGGTCCTCGCGACCTCGGGACCGGCAGCCTGGGAGGACGAGAGCTTCGACGTCCGGTTCGCGTTCTTCGCGCAGACCGACGCCGAGACCCGGCTCCGCATCCTCGAGGGCCGGCGCAGCCGGCTCACCGAGAGGCTGGAGTCGGTCAAGGAGTCCGCCGCACGCACTCGTGAGCGGCTGGACGAATACACCCTCGAGCTGCAGCGTCACGGCCTGGAACAGGTCGAGCGTGAGGTTCGGTGGCTCGACGGACTGATCACGACCGAGCGCGACCGTCGTCGCACCCGGCCGTCGAGCGGCCCTGAGAACCGTCACGGGCAAGACAACCACTAACTACGAAGCCGTCGGCGCGCAGCGCCCCCGGCACTGACAGCAAGGAGCGAGGATGTCCTCCATCCGCGTCGCCATCGTTGGCGTCGGAAACTGCGCATCTTCCCTGGTCCAGGGCGTGCACTACTACCGCGATGCTGACCCGAGCAGCACCGTGCCCGGACTGATGCACGTGCAGTTCGGTGACTACCACGTGTCCGACCTGGAGTTCGTCGCCGCTTTCGACGTCGACGCCAAGAAGGTCGGCTTCGACCTCTCGGAGGCCATCAACGCCTCGGAGAACAACACCATCAAGATCGCCGACGTCCCGCCGCTGGGCGTGCCCGTCCAGCGCGGTGTGACGAACGACGGTCTCGGCAAGTACTACCGCGAGACCATCGAGGAGTCGGACGCCGAGCCGGTCGACATCGTCGCTGCGCTCAAGGAGTCGGGCGCGGACGTGCTCGTCTGCTACCTGCCCGTCGGTTCGGAGATCGCTGCGAAGTACTACGCGCAGTGCGCGATCGACGCGGGTGTCGCGTTCGTCAACGCCCTGCCGGTCTTCATCGCGTCGGACCCCGAGTGGGCTGCGAAGTTCGAGGCCGCAGGCGTCCCGATCGTCGGCGACGACATCAAGTCGCAGGTCGGCGCGACCATCACGCACCGTGTGCTCGCGAAGCTCTTCGAGGACCGCGGCGTCGTGCTGGACCGCACGTACCAGCTGAACGTCGGTGGAAACATGGACTTCAAGAACATGCTGGAGCGCACGCGCCTCGAGTCCAAGAAGATCTCGAAGACGCAGGCCGTGACGTCGAACCTCGAGGGTCCCCTCGGTGGCAAGACCGAGGACCGCAACGTCCACATCGGCCCGTCGGACTACGTCGCGTGGCTCGACGACCGCAAGTGGGCGTACGTCCGCCTCGAGGGCCGCGCGTTCGGCGAGGTGCCCCTGAACCTGGAGTACAAGCTCGAGGTGTGGGACTCCCCCAACTCGGCCGGCATCATCATCGACGCCGTGCGCGCCGCGAAGATCGCCAAGGACCGTGGCGTCGGTGGGCCCATCCTCTCGGCGTCGACGTACTTCATGAAGTCCCCGCCGGTCCAGATGGAGGACACCAAGGGCCGTGCGGCTCTGGAGGCCTTCATCACCGGTGAGAACGAGCGCTGATCCGGAACGACGCAGAGGTTGAGGGCCCGGCACGCTCTTCGCCGGGCCCTCGACCGTCGCGGAGCGCAGGACCAGCGCGACCAGGAGAACCTGCGCTGATCCGTAGCGAGCCCGCGAGCGCAGGACCAGCGCGACCGTAAGTACCCGCGCTGATCCGTAGCACCCGCCGAGTTGTCAGTGCCAGCCCGGGCGACACCCCGTCCTGC
>NZ_JBHXBO010000223.1:0-6749 GCF_042726775.1 Oerskovia sp. NPDC060287 | reverse complement strand
CGACCGTGGTCGTCCGGCCCCGCCGTCGTTCCGGCAGCCGAGTCCGTCGTCGTCTCGGTGCGGCCTCTCAGGTCCTCCCGGTCACGAGGTGCACGTCGGCAGGCTCGCGCCCTCGCCCTCGCCGATCGCCACCATCGCGTCACGCGCGTCCTCGAGCGTCGCGATCTTGACGACGTTCAGGCCCTCGGGCACGTTGCCGACGACCTCGTCGCAGTTCGACTCGGGGGCCAGGAACCAGGTCGCGCCGTCGCGCTTCGCGCCGTAGAGCTTCTGCTGGATCCCACCGATGGGCCCGACGTTCCCCTCGACGCTCATGGTCCCGGTGCCCGCGATGACGTTGCCGTTGGCCTCGTCCTCGGGCGTGAGCTGGTCGATGATCCCGAGCGCGAACATGGTGCCCGCCGAGGGGCCGCCGATGTCGTCGATCTGGATCTTCACGTCGATCGGCAGCTCGAAGTCGGGGTCGATGAAGACGCCCAGGATCGCCTTGCCGTCGGCCTCCTGCGTCGTGATCGTGAGGTCCACGGCCTCGTCGTCGCGGTCGACGCCCAGCACCACGTCCTCGCCCGGGGTCACGGTCGCGAGCTCGTCGATGAGGTCCTGGTAGGTCACGACCTCCTTGCCGTCGACCGACGTGATGACGTCGCCCTCCTCGACGACGCCGGCCGCGCCCGTGTCCTTCGCGGCGCCCTGGATCGTGAGCGTCGCGGGCACCTCGTAGCCGAGCTCGGTGAGCGCGGCCACGGTCGCTGTCTCCTGCGAGGACAGCATCTCGGCCTGGCTCTCCTCGGCCGTCTCCTCCTGGGTCACGTTGCGCGGGAACGTCTCCTCGACGGGGCGCACGGACCGCGACCGCTGGGCCCAGCCCTCGACCACCTGGAACAGGTTCGCGGGGTACCCGGGGCCGCCTGCGACCGACACCGTGGTCAGCAGGAGCTCACCCGTCGAGTCGAACGTCTCAGCACCCTCGATCTGGATGAGCTCGCGGTCGTTCTGCTCGCCGAGCGTGTCCTGCGTGGGGCCGGGCGAGCGCACCACGTAGGGCGCGGGCATGACCGCGAGGCCCGCGACCAGGAGGGTCGTGGCCAGCAACGAGATCCCGAGCGTGAGCGAGCGGCGCGTCACGGGAGGAGGCGTGTAGTCGTCCTCGGGCGGAGGGCCGAACGGGTCGGCGCCGGGCGCGGGCTCGTGCGGGTCTCGGGGGGCGAGCGGTTCTGTCACGTCGCTATCATCCCCGAGAATCCTGAAGGTTCGCTGGCGGCGGGCCGTGAGGTTCCTGCCAGCCCCCGACGACGTCGCGCACGCCGGGAGATCCCCTCACCTCACGGGGAGCACGCCCGACGAGAGGCCCGCCCTGGGCGAGGCCACCGCCCGAGGCGGCTCACCGCCGTCGAGCCTGCCGCCAGATCGCGGCCGTCCCCAGGAGCGCGACCGCCGCCCCCGCGGCCCCCAGCGCCGCGGCGTCCCGGCCACCCACACGACGGCCACCCACTGCGATCCGGCCGCGCACACCGTCCATGAGGACGTCGACGCACTCGGCGCTCGACCACGCAGGCACCCAGCCCGCCTCGTGCAGGCCGCGCGCGGAGACGGTCCACGGGTGCACGACGAACGCCATGTCGCTCGCGGGCGAGGGCAGCACGCCCACGCGGTGCAGCCGCTCGGCTGCACCGAACGCGGTCGCCGCGGGCAGGCTCACGGTCGCCAGCCCCGTGCGCTCGACCAGCTCGGCAGGAGTCACCACGTCGGGCTCGCCGAGCTCGTCGATCGCCCCGACCGTGAACGTCCCGGACAGCCCTCCGTCCGCGACGAGGCGGACCGCCGCGGCGAGGTCGTCGGTGTGCACGAGCTGCCAGGGGCGCTCGCTGCCCTTGACCACGAGCAGGCGAGGCGCCTCGAAGTGTCGCGTGAGGATCGTGTCGACCTCGGGGCCGACGACGACCGCGGGGCGCAAGACGGCGAGCTGCACGGGCTCGCCCGCCAGCCCCACCTCGTCGGCGAGCGCCTCCTCGAACGCGACGAGGTCCGCGACGAATCCTGCGGCGTCGGGAGAGACGGGGTCGGCGTCCTCGACGACGGGCCGGTCGGCGCTCGCGCCGTGCACCGTCGCGGACGTGACCGCCACGACCTGGCGCACGCCGTGCGCGGCGGCCGCACGGACGACACGGCGCGCCTGCTCGACGAGGAAGGCACGGCGCGTCTCGCCCTTGAGCGCCCTGATCCCGAACTCCCCCGCGGGCGCGACCACGACCACGGTCCGCGCACCCGCGATCCACGGCGCGGCCAGGTCGTTGGCCTCGGCCGGCGCCCGCTCTTGGCCCCGCCCGCCGAGCGCCTCACGCACGAGCGCCGCGACGCGCCCCTCGCCCACGACCACGGTCGTGTCGTCGGCGCCCGGGCGCTCGCCCTGACCGTCCGAGGCGGCGTCCGTCGCCGCGCCGTCCCCCTGCCCGACGGCGTCGCTCGCCCGTCCGTCGTCCTCCCCGGGCGCGCTCGACGGACCGGGCGTCCCTGCCCCCGGCGCGCTGCGCCGTGAGCGAACCGAGCCCTCCGACATGCCTCGCGCCCCCTTGCTGGTCCCAGATTGTGGTTACGGTGATTCCTGACGCTATCCCGAGGAGACCCCGATGAGCAGCCAACCGCCCGACGAGTTCGCCTCCGGCGCGGGCGACCAGCCCGACGCGCAGTGGGAAGAACTCCTGCGATCCATGTTCGGCGCGGACGCCGACGAAGCGCTGCGCGAGCTGCGTGCACGCGGTCTCGACCCGGCGGCGCTCGCCGCCGGCAGCGGCCTGAGCAACGACCCGGCCGCGATGAAGCACGTGCTCGCCCAGGTCCAGCGGCTCCTCGCGAGCTCGGGCAACGGCCCGGTCAACACCGACGTCGCGCACGACATCGCGCGCCAGGTGGCCGTCGCGGAGGGAGACCCGTCGCTCACGCCCGCCCAGGTGCGGTCCGCGACAGAGGCCCTGTCGGTCGCCGAGCTGTGGCTCGACGCCGTGACCGACCTCCCGCCCGCGGGAGGCAAGCGGTACGCGTGGAGCCGGTCGGAGTGGGTCGAGAAGACGCTCCCCGCGTGGAACGCGCTCGCCGCCCCCGTCGCGTCGTCGGTCGCCGACGCGCTCTCCACGGTCCTGCGTGACCAGCTCCCCGGCGGCGGGGACGCGCTCGACGCCGGGTCGTTCGGCATCCCCGGGCTGCCTGCGGGCGCGCTCGGCGCCGACTTCGACCCCGCACAGATGATGCGCCGGCTCGGTTCCGCGGTGTTCGGCATGCAGATCGGGCAGGCGACGGGGACCATGTCGCGCGAGGTCTTCGGCGTGACGGACATCGGGCTGCCGCTGCTCCCCGAGCCCGCCACCGCCCTGCTCCCCACGAACGTCGCGGCCTTCGCCGAGGGGCTCGACGCCCCGCTCGAGGAGGTCCGTCTCTTCCTCGCACTGCGCGAGGCCGCGCACGCGCGCCTCTTCACGCACGTGAGCTGGCTCCGCGGGCACCTGCTCGGGCTGGTCGAGGCGTACGCGCGAGGCATCACGATCGACCTCGACGCGCTCGAGTCCCAGCTCTCCGACATCGACGTGACCGACACGGGCGCCCTCCAGAACGCGCTGTCGGGTGGGGTGTTCGGCCTCCAGAACACCCCCGAGCAGGAGGCCACGCTGCTCCGGCTCGAGACCGCGCTCGCGCTCGTCGAGGGCTGGGTCGACGAGGTCAGCGCACAGGCCGCGCTCCCCCACCTGCCCCACGCCGTGCCGCTGCGCGAGATGCTGCGCCGCCGGCGGGCGGCCGGCGGCCCCGCCGAGCAGATCTTCTCGACCCTCGTGGGGCTCGAGCTGCGGCCGCGGCGCTCGCGCGACGCCGCGACGCTGTGGGCGCTCATCGCGGTCCAGGGCGGCGCCGACGCCCGCGACGCCGTGTGGGACCACCCTGACCTGCTGCCCAGCCCGCTCGACCTCGACGACCCGTCCGGCTACCAGTCGCGGCGCGCCGAGGTCCAGGCCGAGCAGACCGACCTCGACAAGGCGCTCGCGGACATCTTCAACGAGGCCGACGGTTCGACCGACGACACCGAGGCCGACGGCTCCCCGCGCACCTAGCGCGCGGCCTGCCTCGCGGGGGTCTGCGCGCCGCGTCCGGCCGGCACGGCGTGCCGGTCGGGCGTCGCCCGTGGAGCGGGTTCCGGTGCGGCGGCGTCCTGTGCCGGCGCAGGGTGCGCCTCGACCTCGACGTGAGGCGGGGCACCCTTGTCGTCGTCCGGTGACTCGGGGGCACCGCCGTCACGGGTGAACGAGACCCCCTCGAGGAAGCCCTTGGCACGCTCCGTCCGCGGGTAGGACTCGAGCAGAGCCCAGAACCCCGGGCCGTGCCCAGCGTGCAGCAGGTGCGCGAGCTCGTGCAGCAGCACGTAGTCCAGGACCCACTCGGGCATGCCCTGGACGCGCGTCGAGATCCGGATGCTGCCGTCGATCAGGGTGCACGAGCCCCAGCGTCGGCCCTGGTTGCTGGACCAGCGCACGCTCGTGGGGTGCGCCCGTCCGTCGAGGTACTTGGTCGAGAGCTCCGTGGCGCGCGCGACGAGCTCGGCGTCGGAGGGCCTGCGCCGTCTTTCCTTGTCCGCGAGCCGGTCCAGCATCCGCTGCACCCACTCGCGTTCCTGGGCTCGCGTGAACCGCGCGGGGATCGACACGATGGTGCGCTCCCCGTCGCGGTATGCGCTGACCGTGCTCTTGCGACGACGGCTCCGGCGCACCTCGACGTACGTCTCGGCACCACCCTGGGTACCTCGCTCGGCTTCGTAGGCCACGGCACAGACCGTAGTGGTTCATCGTGACATATGCCATAGACCACGCCGACGATTCTGCGACGCGTGTGCGAGAAACCGTCGAGAAACGGTCAAGCGTTGGCTGCGAGCCTCGGGCGTGGCAGACCTGTGCAGACGCGGCTGTGGACAACGCTCGCGAGGGGCGGGGCGCTGGCAGGCTGAACCGCGCAGGCTCCGACGGAGCATCTCCGAGAGCCCACAGCCGAGGAGACGCCCATGGTCGACACATCCCCGTTCCCCGTCCGGCTGCGCCCAGGGACCGTCGTGCTGCGCCGCGGCCCCGGCGAGCTGCAGTACGGCACCGACGACCGGTGGAGCGTGCTCCTGAGCGGTCTGAGCGAGGACGAGGAGGCGTGGCTCCTCGACCACGACCGCTCAGCCCGACCTCTCCTGCTGGCCCCGGCCGAGGTCCGTGCCATCCCGCCCGAGCGGCAACGCGCGATCCTGCGCCATCTGCGCGAGGCGCTCCTCGTCGTCGGGCAGCCGGACGAGGTGCGCGAGGACGTGACCGCGCCCGCACGCGGCGCGGCCGACGCCGCGACGCTCTCGCTCCTGCGCCCCGACGCGGCAGGGCACGCGACGCTGTCCCGCCGCGCGAGCGCGGCCGTCGCGATCGACGGCCTGGGAAGGTTGGGCGTCGGGACCGCGGTCGTCCTCGCCACGGCAGGGGTCGGGACCCTCCTGCTCGACGACGCCGCGCCGGTCCAGGCGACCGACGTCGGGCTCGGCGGCTACCGGCCGCGAGACGTCGGGATGCCTCGCCGCGAGGCCACCGCGCGGCTCCTCGCGGACCTCGCACCGCAGGTGCGGGCCCGGGTGGTCAACGCCTCGCGCTGGGTCTCGCCCCACGCGCAGCGCCCGGACGTGGTCGTGGTGGTCGAGCGCCGCGTGCTTCGCCCCGACAGGTACGGGCGGTTCACAGGCGACGGGACACCGCACCTACCTGTGGTGGTGCGGGAGGCTGACGTGGTGGTCGGACCGTTCGTCCGACCGGGGCGGACGCCGTGCGTCCGGTGCGTCGAGGGGCATCGTGCCGACCTCGACCCGCAGTGGCCGCAACTCGCGGACCAGCTCCGGGATCCTCAGCGCGAGGTCCTCGACGTCGAGGAGACCACGCTGGCAGCAGTCGGCTCGGCGATCGCCGCGAGCCAGGTGCTCGTGCACCTCGACGGGCTGACGCCCCGCGCAGCCACGGCCTGCATCGAGATCGGTGTTCCCGATGCCGTGCCGAGGCTGCGCGAGGTGGTGAGCCACCCGCGGTGCGGGTGCTCGAGCCTGACGGGTGCGGCGGCCATGTCGTCAGGCCGCCGATGATGCCGAGACGGACCCGGCTGCCTCGCGGGCAGCCGCCTCCTCGGCCTGACGGGCGAGGACCTCGGCCTTGCTCGGCCGTCCACGCCCACGCTTGCGGGCGACGACGGCTCCGTCGACGAAGACCTCGCCGCCCCAGACGCCCCACGGCTCCTGGCGCTCGAGGGCGCCGGCCAGGCAGCCCGCGACGAGCGGGCACGCCTGGCACAGGGCCTTGGCCTGCTCGACCTGGGTCGACTGCTCGGCGAACCAGAGCTCGGGGTCGTTCGTCCGGCACGGCAGGAGACCGGCGAGGAGCCGGTCGAACTCGGCCGCGTCGGACGAACCGAGGGGGGTGGAGAGGGGCTGATGGGGAGTCCAGGGGCCGGATCCGCCCTGGGCAGTGATGTTGTCGAGCAGCGCGGTGAGCCGCACGATGTCCTCCAGTGATGTCCTGTTTGCGTGTGAACTTCTTTGTCACAGGACCCGCAGATGGTCGTCGCGTCCGGGATGGTGGACGGCTGACCGGGAAGACGATCGCATTCGGAGAAACACGAAGGCCGCGGGTCCAGGTGGACTCCGCGGCCTGAGAAGGGTGGTACCGGTGACTAGACCGGCGACGTCCTCAGTGCGGAGT
>NZ_JBHXBO010000222.1:0-6922 GCF_042726775.1 Oerskovia sp. NPDC060287 | reverse complement strand
GCCCCGGCAGGAGCGGCCCCACCGCGGATCGCGGCTAGTCGGCGTCCTTCCAGGTGCCGACGAGCGAGTCGAGCCGGGAGTCGGCCCCGAACGTGAGCCCGTGCACGGTCGTCTGGGTGCCGATCACGCTCGTGAGCTCGTGCACCGGGATCTGGTAGTACTGGCTCGCGAGGCGCTCCTGGGCCTGCGCCAGGATCTCCGCCCGCTCGGCCGGGTCACCGGCCGCCAGCTGGGCCTGGAGCAGGGACTCGAGCTCGGGGTCCGTGATGCGGGGGTAGTTCGTCGCGCCGGTCGAGAAGGCGGTCCGCAGGATGTCCCCGTCAGCACGCGACTGGTTGTGCCAGGCGAAGTCGTAGTCCCCGCCCTGCTGGCGCTCGAGGAACTCCGGCACGGTCCCGCCCTCGAGGGTGATCTCGATCCCGACTGTCTTGAGCTGCTGCTGGAGGAGCTCGAGCGAGGTCTGGTTCGGGCCGAAGTTCGTGATCCACGCGACCTTGAGGGACAGCTTCTGTCCGTCCTTCTCGCGGACGCCGTCGGAGCCGACCGTCCATCCAGCCTGGTCCAGGAGCTTCTCGGCCTGGGCTCGGTCGAACGCGAAGTACGAGCTCTGGTCGGCCCAGCCGGGCGTCGTGCTCGCGAGGACGCTCGTCGCGACCGCGAAGCTCCCGTTGAGCGAGGTGTCCCGGATCTCCTCGGCGTCGATCGCGAAGGAGATCGCCTTGCGCACCTCGACGTCCGAGACGATCGGGCGCGAGTTGTTGAAGTAGACACCGAACACGTTGCCCGGGTTGGCGCGGCTGATCACCGGGAACCCGCTGGCCTCGAGCGTCTCGATGTCCGTGGGCTGGATCCCGCCTGCGACGTCGACCTGGTCGGAGGTCAGGCTGCCGGTGCGGACGCCGGCCTCCGGGACCACCTGGAACGTGACCTTGGCGAGGTGCGGAGCGCCGTCGTTGCCGAGCGCGGAGGGCGCCCAGGCGTACTCGGCACGCTGCGCCAAGACGGTCTCGACGTCCTTGGTGTACGACTCGAGGACGAACGGCCCGGTCCCGACGACCCCTTCCCCTGTCGCCCGGTCGTCGAACGGGATCGCGACCGTCGATGCGGCGACGATGCCCAGGGCGGGCGACGCCGTCGAGCTGGGGAAGGCCGCGTTGGGCGTCGCGAAGTCGACCTCGACCGTGTCGTCGTCGATCACGTTCGTCCCTTCGTAGCCGACGAAGGAGCTGAGCGCGCCGCTCTTCGCGCCAGCCGCCACGATGTCGTCGAAGGTCCCCTTGACCTCGGCCGCCGTCAGGGGCGTGCCGTCGGAGAACGTGACGTCGTCGCGCAGCTCGAACGTGAAGGTCGTGGCGTCCGCGTTGGCGCTCCAGCTCGTCGCGAGCCACGGTTCGAGCTCGTTCGTGTCCGGGTTCTGGTAGAGCAACGAGTCGACGACCTGCCGGGTGACGTAAAGGGTGTCGTTGCCCGACCCCGTGCCGGAGGGGTTGAGCGAGATCGGGTCGTTCCCGATCGCGAAGGTGAGCTCACCTCCGTCGACCGGGCTCGAGGTCGAGGCCGAGACGTCGTCCGCGGCCGAGCCGGTCCCGGTCCCCCCACCGCACGCGGTCAGGGCAAGGGTGGCGGCGACGGACGTCGCGAGGGCGGTTCCTCCCCGTCGGATACGTGCGTTCATGATTCTCCTTCGTCGTGGACCGAGGTCCGGTGGTGGGTGGTGCGGAAAGCTCCGGTCAGTCCTGGTGGAGCGCTCGGGCGCCCGGGATGGCGTCGAGCAGGTTGCGGGTGTAGTCGTGCCGGGGCGAGCGGAAGACCTCGTCGACCTGCCCCGTCTCGACGACCTGCCCTCGGTGCATGACCGCGACCGTGTGCGCGATCTCCCGGACGACCGCGAGGTCGTGCGAGATGAACAGGTAGCTGAGACCGAGCGACTCCTGGAGCCCGGAGAGCAGTCCGAGGATCTGGGACTGCACCTGGACGTCGAGGGCCGAGACGGGCTCGTCGAGCACGAGGAGCTCAGGGTTGATCGCGAGAGCCCGTGCGATCGCGACCCGCTGGCGCTGCCCGCCCGAGAGCTCGGACGGCCTGCGGTCCAGCGCCGTGGACGGCAGGGCGACGACGTCGAGCAGCTCGAGAGCGCGCGCTCGCCGCTCGCTGCGCGACCCCAGGCCGTACGCGGCGAGCGGGTCGGTCACGACCTCGCCCACCGACAACCGAGGGTTGAGCGAGGCGAACGGGTTCTGGTGCACGAGCTGCACCCGGCGCCTGAGGTCGCGGAGCCGCGTGCCCCGCACGTGGGTGATGTCGTCTCCGTCGAACGACACGGTCCCGCTCGTGACGTCGGTCAGACGCAGGGCGAGACGTGCGGTCGTCGACTTCCCGGAGCCGGACTCCCCCACGAGCGCGAACGTGTGGCCGCGCGGGATCCGGAAGCTCACGTCGTCGACCGCGCGATGGGTGCCGCCCCCGGCTGCGCGCGGGAGAGGGAAGTCCTTGACGAGGTGCTCCGCCACGAGGACGTCCTGATCGGGCCGGTCCACCGCCGGGCCTGCCGGCCCGTCGCCGGTCGCGCGGGGCACGAACGGGTCGCCGGCACGTCCGCCGAACGTCCGTTCGCGCGCGGAACGCGGCAAGGGGGTCGCCGTCCGACGCAGCTCACCGTGCGCGTTGAGGCTCGGGGCCGAGGCCAGGAGTGCTCGCGTGTAGGGGTGCTCAGGATGCTCGAGCACCTCGCGCGGGGTGCCGACCTCGACGACCCGCCCCTCCGACATGACGACGATCCGGTCAGCCCGGTCCGCTGCCACACCGAGGTCGTGAGTCACGAGGAGGACGCTCGTCGCCGTCCGTCGGGTCAGTGCCGCGAGGTGGTCGAGGATCTGTCGCTGGACCGTCACGTCGAGAGCGCTCGTGGGCTCGTCGGCGATCAGCAGCGCGGGTTCGGCGATGATCGCGATCGCGATGAGGACCCGCTGGCGCATGCCACCGGAGAGCTCGTGCGGGTACTGCTGCGCGCGTACCTCCGGGTCCTCGAGCCCTGCGGCCCTGAGCGCCTCGACGGCCTGCGACCTGGCGGACCGGCGGTCGGCCAGACCGTGGACGAGCAGCACCTCCGCCACCTGGTGGCCGATGCGCTTGACCGGGTCGAGCGAGACCGTGGGGTCCTGCGGGACGAGCCCGATCTGCCGGCCACGGAACGCGCGCAGCGTCGCGGGCGAGGCCGTCGCCAGGTCGGTCCCCTGGAAGACGATCCGGCCGTGCGTGATCGCCGCGGACGACGCGAGGAGCTGGACGATCGCGTGCGCGGTCGTGGACTTCCCCGAGCCCGACTCCCCGACGACCGCCACGGTCTCTCCGGGGAGCACGTCGAACGAGACGTCCCGGACGGCCGCGACCGTCCCGCGGCGTGCGCGGTACTCGACCGCCAGGTTGTCGATGCGCAGCAACGGTGCGCTCCGGTCCGTGCTCATCGGTTCCGCCGTCCTTCCGTGTCGAGGGCGCGCGAGATGCGGTTGGCCGACAGCACGGTCAGCACGATCGCGAGCCCGGGGAGGGTCGTGAGCCACCACGCGTTGCGCAGGAAGTCACGCCCGGTGGAGACGAGCTGCCCCCACTCGGGGGCCGGGGGCGGCGCCCCGTACCCCAGGAAGCTGAGCGACGAGACGGCGAGGATCGCGGTGCCGAGCTCGAGGGTCGCGAGGACCACGACGGGTCCGGCCGAGTTCGGCAGGACGTGCCGCAGCAGCACCCGGTGCCAGCGGTTCCCCGAGGCCTGCGCCGCCTCGACGTACACCGAACTGCGCACGCGTACGACCTCGGACCGCATGATGCGTGCGACGCTCGCGACGCTGGCCAGCCCGACCGCGATCGCGACGTTCACGGTGCCGAAGCCGAGGACCGTCACGAGGGCGAGCGAGAGCAGCAGGCTCGGGATCGCGAGCAGGACGTCGGCGACCCGCATGACCGCGTCGTCGACCCAGGACCCGAAGAATCCCGCGAGCAGACCGAGCGTCGAGCCGACCACGAGGCCGAGCCCGACGGCGATGAGCGAGGCCTGGAGCGTGAGCGCCGTGCCGTGGACCACGCGCGAGTAGAGGTCGCGGCCGAGCTGGTCGGTCCCGAACCAGTGCGCCGAGGAGGGCGGCTGGAGCTTGTCGGCCGGCACCCCGGTCAGCGGGTCGGAGTGCGCGAGCAGCGCAGGGGCGAACGCCGCGAGCAGGACGACGACGATCCAGACCGCTGCGGCGAGCAGCCCGGGACGTCGGACCACGAACCCGAGGGTCGACAGCAGGCTCGACAGCCCGCGGCCCCGTCGTGACGGTTCGGCTCCGCCGGGCCCGGTGCCGGAACCGGAGCCCCCGACGGTAGCGGCACCCTCGAGCGTTCCTCCGTCCGGCAGGACGGTCTTCTCGTGCGGGGCGAGGACTGTGTCGGTCATGCTGCACCTCCGTGAAGGACGGCGACCTCGGAGGTCGACGATCGGGCGGGTCCGACCTCGCTCGCCGGGGCGACGCCGCCTCGCCCGGACGTGCCCCGGGGCGTGGTCGCGCCCCGTCGACGCCCGGTCACCACGCGGGGGTCGAGCAACGGGTAGGCGAGGTCGACGAGCAGGTTGGAGACCACGAACACGACCGCGGCGAAGATCACGATCCCCTGCACGACCGGGATGTCCTGGGTCTGCACCGCGGAGGCGGTCACGCGTCCGAGACCTGGTCGGGAGAACACGGTCTCGGTGACGACCGTCCCGGAGAGCAGCTGGCCGACGATCAGGCCGGTCATCGTCAGCGCGGGAAGGGCGGCGTTGCGCAGGGCGTGCGAGAAGAAGACCCTCGGGCGCCCGGCCCCCTTGGCCCAGACCGCGTCGATGTAGGGCTCGCGCAACGTGGTAGCCAGGCTCTTGGACAACAGCTGGGCGATCGTCGCCCCCGTGGGCACGGCGAGAGTGATCGCGGGCAGGACGATCGAGGCGAACCCCTTGTTCCCCATCGCGGGGAAGATCGGCAGCGTGAAGGAGAACCACTGGATGAGCAGGAGGCCGAACCAGAAGGCGGGGATGGCGACCCCGAGCGGCGGCAGCCCGAGGAGGAGCTGCCCGAGACCGCGGAACCGGGTGTAGGTGGCGGCGATCGCCAGCCCCCCACCGAGCACGATCGCGAGCAGCAGCCCGGCTGCGGCGATCTGCACGGTCGGGGGGATCGCCTCGACGATGAGGTCCGCGGCGGGCCGTCCCGTGCTGATCGACTGGCCGAGGTCCCCGCGGAACAGCCCGGCGAGCTGGGAGAAGTACTGGACCACGAGCGGGCGGTCCAGGCCGTGCTCGGCGCGGAGCGCGTCGAGCTGCTCGGGGGTGATGTCGTTGGCGTCGGCCCCGGCCATGAGCTGGGCCGGGTCGCCGGGCAGGGCGTAGAGCACGATGAACGACACCGTGTAGGCGGCCCAGAGCACGCCGACCGCCTGGGCCAGCCGCGTCGCGAGATAGCGTCCCATGGTGGTTCTCCTCCTTCGTCAGGCGCCGACGACGGCGACCGGACGCGCAGCGACCGGCGACCCCGGTGCGCCTGCGCCCGTGGCCCCCGCCGAGCTGTCACGGCTCGTGGTCGGTGTCCATCCGAGGGCTGGGGCGACGAGCGTCGCGACGTCGTGCAGGATCTGCTCGTACTCCTCGTCGCTGAACTCGTAGGGCAGCTCGAGACGCAGCTCGTCGACCTCTCCCACGACGGCGTCCGCCACGAGCCGCTCGAGGATCTGCTCGCTCGGGCCGACGAGATCGGGCGCGAAGAGCGTCCGGCGCTCGCCCTGCGGGGCGAGGGTCCGGGCCCGACGCGACTCCTCGAAGGCTCGGTAGCGTCGGCGCGACGAGGCGTCGGCGCTGTCGGTCGGCACGACGACGCGCCCGAGCGCGACTCTCGTCGATCGCCCTCCGCCGAGCCCCGCGCGGTACGCGGCGAGGTTCGCGAGCTGGGCCGTGACGAAGTCGTCGGACTCCTCGCCCGCCACGATGTTCCCGGTCAGCAGGTTGAGGCCGTTACGCGATGCCCACTCGGTCGACCGGCGCGAGCCGGCCCCGTACCAGAGGCGGTCGACGAGCCCCGGGCTGTGCGGCTGGAGCCGGGGGCGCTGCACGTTCCCGGGTGAGTGCACGACCGTGTCCTCGTCACCGATGAAGCCGCCCGACAGGTTCGCCGCGAGCCGCTCGATGCGCGCGTGCGAGAAGTCGTGGGACTCCCAGTCCCCGTCGAAGACCAGGTCGCCGATGAGGTCGGCGTGCGGCGGACGCCCCGCGCTGAGGCCGACCTGGAGGCGCCCCTGCGAGAGGACGTCGGCGGTCGAGAGGTCTTCTCCGAGGCGGAACGGGCTCTCGTAGCCGATCGGGATGACGCCCGTGCCCAGCTCGATCGTGGAGGTGCGCTGAGAGGCGGCGGCGAGGAAGACCGTCGCCGACGAGATCCCGTGCTCGAGGTGCCGCTGGCGGACCCACGCTCCGTCGAACCCCCAGGCCTCGGCGCGCTCGAACAGCCGTAGCGTCGCCTCGAGGCCGCTGTAGGGGTCGTCGTCCGGGAAGTTCCCGGGGGTGAGGAAGGCCAGCGAGGAGATCGCCGGGGTGCTCTGGCTCACGGTGGTGCGTCCTTCGGTCGGACGACGTGCGGGTCCCGCCCGTCCCCGGGCACGCCACAGGAACCCGTGGACGGGGTCGTTCGTCACGTCGTGTGCTTACCGCGACCTGTCGGCGCGGTCAGGTCCTGCCCGGAGCACCCCGTCACATCGAAGGGTTGCTGGCCAGCGAGCCGGGTCTTGGCGCTGGCGCTCTTCACCTGCCGCACAGGAAAGCCTCCCGGCGCCATGTAGTCAAGGAGTGAGAGCGGCGTCCCACTCCATGAGACATTGCAAACGAGAAACGGGGCCCGGAGACCGTTCCAGGTCTCCGGGC
>NZ_JBHXBO010000221.1:0-6932 GCF_042726775.1 Oerskovia sp. NPDC060287 | reverse complement strand
GGTCCGAGACCATGGGCTTCTTGTCGGTGCGCTGCTCGGGGCCACGGTTCAGCTGCGAGAGGGCGATGACCGGCAGCTCCAGCTCCTTGGCGAGAGCGACCGCAACCTCGTGCTCGACCGACCGCAACCTCGTGCTCGACGCCGCCCGGTCCCCGCGTCACCCCGGGCGACGCCTCGACCGTTTCAGCGGCGCGGCTCCCACCGCATGTACCTGGCCGCGAGCCACGCACCGATCACGCACCAGGCGAGCAGGATCGCGAGCGGCTGCGCGGCCAGGGCGAACGTCTCGCCGAAGCCGACCGCGACGCCGTCGGGCCCCAGACCCGTGAGGCCGATCGTCAGGAGCTCGCCGACCGGGTGCAGGGGCGTGAACGCGGCGAGCGTCTGGAGTCGCTCCGGCAGGAGCGCGAGCGGCAGCGTCGTCCCCGACAGGAGCAGCGCCAGGGCCATGATCGGCAGCGTCGAGAGCTGGACCGACTCGAGCGTGCGCGTGAACGCGGTGCTCGCGGCGGCGAGCGCCGCGAAGACGAACGTCCCCCCGAGCACCGCGACGAGCAGCAGCACCACGTTCGCGGGGGCGTCGAGACCGATCCACAGCGCGATCGCGGCCCCGCCCAGCACGAGCTGGCCGAGCATCGTCACGACCGCGGGCGTCGCTGCGCCGATCAGGATCTCGGCGTCCGAGCACTGCCCGGTCCGCAGCCGCTTGAGCACGAGCTCCTCGCGCCGCGCCACGTACGCGCTCGCGAGGTTGTAGTAGACGACGAACATGAGCGCGAAGCAGATGAGGCTCGTGAGCGCGAACGCCCCGACGACCGACGCCCCGGCCCCGTCGCCCACGACCGCCTCGAGCGCCCCCGAGAAGTGCAGGAACGCGACCATCGCGGGGGCCAGCGCGACCCCGTTGAACAGGGCGGTGCGGTTGCGCAGGAGCAGCGTGGTCTCGGCGCGGACGAGCGAGCCGACGCGGCGAAGCGAGCCCGCGAGGCCGGTCGTGCCGCGGGGGGCCGAGGAAGCACGGGTGGCACGGGTCGGGGTCTGGGTCAGGGTGGTCATGCTGCACGCTCCGTCGGGTCGATGGTGGAGGAGGACGGGTGGCCGGGCCCGTCGGCGATCGCGAGGAAAGCCTGCTCGAGCGACGCGGGGCGCGCCTCGATGCGGCCGAACGTCACGTCGCGGTCGGCCGCCCAGGCGAGCAGGACCGCGAGGCTGCGCTGGAGGTCGCGCGTCGCGATCGAGAGCGTGCCGCCCTCGACGCGCTCGAGGGTCTCGCCCGGCAGGAGCGGGAGGTCCGCGAGGTGAGGACGCACGCTCGCCTCGTCGACGTAGACGTGCGCGGGCTCGGCGTCGACGATCTCGGCGACCGTGCCCTCCTGGACGATCCGGCCGCCGTGCATGATCGCGAGGCGGTCCGCGAGGCGCTCGGCCTCCTCGAGGTAGTGGGTCGTGAGGACGACGGTCGTGCCGTCGTCGAGCAGCGACTGGACCAGGTCCCAGGCCGAGCGGCGGCTCTCGGGGTCCAGGCCCGTGGTCGGCTCGTCGAGGAACAGCACCTCGGGGCGGCCGAGGAGCGCCAGGGCGAGGTCCAGACGGCGCCGCTCGCCTCCCGAGAGCGACGTCACCGTCACGTCGGCGCGACCGCGGAGCGCGACCAGGTCGAGCGCCTCCTCGACCGGGCGAGGGGCCGCGAGCGTCCCGGCCCACATGCGCGCGGTCTCGATCGCGGTCAGGTCGGACGGGAAGCCGGCCTCCTGCAGCATGATCCCGATCCTCGGGCGGACGTGGGCGCGCTCGCGGTAGGGGTCCTTGCCGAAGACCCGCGCCGTGCCGGCCGTGGGGCGCGAGAGCCCCTCGACGACCTCGAGGAGCGAGGTCTTGCCCGCGCCGTTGGTCCCGAGGAGCGCGAAGAGCTCGCCGCGGCGGACCTGGAGGTCGACGCCCGCCACCGCCTCGAACCCCTGGGCGCCGCGGGTGCTGCCGCCGTACCTGCGGCGCAGTCCCTGCACGTCGATGACGAGGTCGTCCTTGCGCGCGTCGCGGCCCGTGGTGCCGCGGTCGAGGCTGTCGTTGTCCATGCCTCCAGCCTGGTGCCGGCCGGAGCGCTCAGGCAGTGCAGCCCTTCACCCGTTCTGTCGGTTTCCTCATGCTTCGTCGGTGAGGTTTGTCATGCCGCCCGTGCCCCGGCGTCCGGTGGCGGTCGCGGCGTCCGGCACGACCGCGGACGGCACGCCCGCGGCGGCCCCGGTCACGGTCGCGGAGTCGGGGGCCGGAGCGCTCGTCAGCGCGAAGCCGCCCAGGGTGAGCACCGAGAAGGTGAGGGCTCCCGCGCCCCAGGTGAGTGCCCGACGTCGGGCACCGCGCGGCTCGGCGTGGTCCGCAGGCCCGGCGTGGTCCGTGGGACCAGCAGGCTCGGCCGGGCCGTCGAGCGGCTCGTGGTTCTCGGGTGACGTGGCGGACGGCATGGTCGCTCCTCCTGTCCGGGCGAACCCTTCGCCCGTGGCGACCACCCTCCTCGTCCGACCTGCGCACCGGGTGGTACGAGGCTGTGCGGTGCCTGTGACCTCGCCCCGGTGGACGACGACGGGCGCGGTGCGTGCCTCAGCACGCGCCGCGCCCGTGGGTCGGTCGCTCGGGGTCGGTGTCCGTCCGCCTCGGCTGACGTCGGCTCCGAGCGCGTCGAGCTTGTCCTGGAAGTACTCGTACCCGCGGTCGATCAGGCCGATCCCGCGCACGGTCGAGGTGCCCTTGGCCGTGAGCGCTGCGATGAGGTGGCTGAACCCGCCGCGCAGGTCGGGGACCTCGATGTCCGCCGCGGACAGGGGCGTGGGCCCCGAGACAACCGCCGAGTGGTGGAAGTTGCGCTGCCCGAACCGGCACGGCAGCCCGCCCAGGCACTCCTTGTAGACCTGGATGGTCGCGCCCATGCCGCGCAGCGCGTCGGTGAAGCCGAAACGGTTCTCGTAGACCGTCTCGTGCACGATCGACAGGCCCTTGGCCTGCGTGAGCGCCACGACGAGGGGCTGCTGCCAGTCCGTCATGAAGCCCGGGTGCACGGCCGTCTCGAGCACGATCGCGTTGAGGTCGCCGCCGGGGTGGTAGAACCGGATGCCGTCCTCCTGGACCTCGAACTCGCCGCCGACCTTGCGGAACGTGTTGAGGAACGTCATCATCTCCGGCTGCGTCGCGCCCTTGACGGTGATGTCGCCGCCCGTCGCGAGGGCCGCCGAGCCCCAGGAGGCCGCCTCGATGCGGTCGCCCAGCGCGGTGTGCTGGTAGCCCATGAGCTTGTCGACGCCCTCGATGCGGATCACGCGGTCGGTGTCGACCGAGATGATCGCGCCCATCTTCTGCAGGACGGCGATGAGGTCCATGATCTCGGGCTCGATCGCGGCGCCCGAGAGCTCGGTGATGCCCTCGGCGCGCACCGCGGTGAGCAGGAGCTGCTCGGTGGCCCCGACGCTCGGGTAGGGCAGGGAGATCTTGGTGCCCTGGAGGCGGCGAGGGGCGCGGATGTGGATGCCCTGCTCGCGCTTGTCCACCACGGCGCCGAACTGGCGCAGGATGTCCAGGTGGTAGTTGATGGGGCGGTCGCCGATCCGGCAACCACCCAGGTCGGGGATGAACGCCTCGCCCAGGCGGTGCAGCAGCGGACCGCAGAAGAGGATCGGGATGCGGCTCGACCCGGCGTGCGCGTCGATGTCCGCGACGTGCGCCGACTCGACGTCGGTCGGGTCGAGGTGCAGCGTGCCCCCGGCCTCGTCCGCGACGACCTTGACGCCGTGCAGCTCGAGCAGCCCCGTCACGACGCCGACGTCGCGGATCTGCGGCACGTTGCGCAGCACGCTCGGCCCCTCGCCGAGCAGGGAGGCCACCATCGCCTTGGAGACGAAGTTCTTCGCCCCTCGCACGGTGATGGTCCCGTTGAGCGGTGTGCCACCGTTGACGTACAGCAGATCGTTCATGTGGTCGTCGTCGCCTAGCTCTCTCGATGGTCGTGCGGATGGGTCGTGCGTCTGACTCGGTCCGTGCGTCCCTGCGGCGCCCGTCGGCCTGGCGGGCCGCTCCGGCGTCGGTGCGCGGACGCCGCGCGCGGCGCCGTGCTCCCTGTCCCCCAACGCGGGGCATCCGAAGATTATTCACCCACCGGGGCCCGTCCGACGACGGCGGGCCTCGCGGCACGTCGCTGACCAGCAGCGACGCGGCCCGACCGGGCCCGGCGCCAGGGTGCCCGCTCCCCCACGCGCCCGACGGCGCAGGCTCGCCTCACGCGTGAGGCGGGCCCCGCCGTCGGGCACCTGCTGTGTCCTAGGCCTGGGCGGGCTCGTACTGCTCGACGTAGCGGTCGACCGCCGCGAGGTAGTCCGCCCGGCGGTCCTCGTCGATCCAGGAGGCCTCGAACGAGTTCTTCGCGAGCGTCACGACCTCCGCGGACGTGAGGCCGGCCTTGGCGGCGACCGCCGCGTAGTTGTCGGCGACGTACCCACCGAAGTACGCGGGGTCGTCGGAGTTGATCGTGATCTTGACGCCGTCGCGCAGGAGCTGGGCGACCTCGGCGGCCTTCATGTCGTCGGTCACGAAGCTGTTGGACACGGGGCAGCTCGTCAGGCCGATGCCGCGCGCCTTGACCTCGGCGACGAGCGCCGGGTCCTCGACGATGTTGGTGCCGTGGTCGATGCGGTCGACCTGGATGGTCTCGAGGACCGTGCGGATGTTGTCGATGCTCCCGACCTGGTCGATGTCGCAGTGCATCGTGAGGCGGTAGCCGAGCTCGCGGGCGCGCTCGAAGACCGCGGCGAACTTCTCGGGCGGGTTGCCCCGCTCGTCGGAGTCCAGGCCGACGCCCAGGATCAGGTCCTTGAACGGCACCGAGGCCTCGAGGGTCTCCGCGGCGCTCTCGGCCGAGTGGTCGCGCAGGAAGCACAGGATGAGGTCGGCGTCGACGCCGAAGTCGGCCGCGGCCGCCGCGGCGCGGTGGTAGCCCTTGACGACGGTCTCGAACGGGACGCCGCGCGAGGTGTGCGCCTGGGGGTCGAAGAACATCTCGGCGTGCTGGACGCCGTTCGCGGCCGCCCGCAGGAGGTACGCGTGGGCCAGCTCGAAGAAGTCGTCCTCGGTCTGCAGCACGTCCATGGCCGGGTAGTAGACCGCGAGGAAGCTCGTGAGGTCCGTGAACCGGTAGGTCGCCTGGACCTCCTCGACCGTGCTCTGGCCGATGTCGATGCCGTTGCGCTCGGCGAGGCGGAGCTTGAGGTCCGGCTCGAGCGTGCCTTCGAGGTGCAGGTGGAGCTCGGCCTTGGGCAGCCCGGTGACGAAGTCCAGAGTCGGCTGGAGGGGCAGGGGCATGGTTCTCCTTCGTGAGGGGGTCGTCCTCCCATCATGCCCCCGGCTCTCGCCGTGACCACATCGCGAGACGGCCACTTCGCCATGTGGGCACGGTCCTTACCGTGGGAGGGAAGTTACCGGGTAGTACGGTCCCCTCCGTCGCGCAGGGAGACCTCCCCGAACCATCGTCTGCACCAGGAGCGCACCCCCGTGACCACAACGGCCGCCCAACCGTCCGCCGACCCCGAGGCCCCCGCCAACAGCAAGGGCCGCGTGATCTTCGCGAGCCTCATCGGCACCTCGATCGAGTTCTACGACTTCTACGCCTACGCGACCGCGGCCGTCCTCGTCTTCCCGACCGTCTTCTTCTCGGCGCTCGACGGCGGGACGTCCCAGCTCCTCGCGTCGTTCGCGGTGTTCGGGGTCGCGTTCGTGGCGCGCCCGCTCGGCTCGATCGTGTTCGGTCACTACGGCGACCGGATCGGGCGCAAGGGCACGCTCGTCGCCTCGCTGCTGACCATGGGGGTCGCGACGTTCCTCATCGGCCTGCTGCCGCCGTCGACCACGCCCGGCTGGGCCGTGCTCGCCCCCGCGCTGCTCGTCGTCATGCGCTTCTGCCAGGGCCTGGGGCTCGGCGGCGAGTGGAGCGGCGCCGCGCTGCTCGCGACCGAGAACGCCCCCGCGGGCAAGCGGGCCATCTGGGGCACGTTCCCCCAGCTCGGCGCACCCATCGGGTTCATCCTCGCCAACACGACGTTCCTGATCCTCGCCGAGACGCTGACCGACGCGCAGTTCGCCGCGTGGGGCTGGCGCGTGCCGTTCCTGGCGAGCGCGATCCTCGTGGTCGTGGGCCTGTGGGTGCGGCTCAAGCTCGTCGAGACGCCCGCGTTCCAGAAGGTCGTCGAGACCGGAGCGGTCGCCAAGCTGCCCGTCGCCCAGGTCTTCCGCACGTCGTGGCGCCAGATCGTGCTGGGCACGTTCATCATGCTCGCGACGTACGTGCTGTTCTACCTCATGACGACGTTCACCCTGACGTTCGGCACGGCACCCGCCGAGGTCCCCGCGGGCGCCGACGCCGCCCCCGGGCTCGGCTACGCGCGCACCGACTTCCTCGTGATGCTCATCGTGGGCGTCGTGTTCTTCGGGATCTTCACGCTCGTCTCGGGTCCGATGGCCGAGAGGTTCGGTCGCCGCAAGCACCTCATCTGGACGACCGTCGCGATCATCGTCTTCGGCGCGCTGTTCGTGCCGCTCTTCATGGGCGGGACCGTCGGGGTCATGACGCTCCTGATCGTGGGCTTCACGCTCATGGGCCTGACGTTCGGCCCCATGGCAGCGATCCTGCCCGAGCTCTTCCCCGCGAACGTCCGGTACACGGGCTCCGCGATCGCGTACAACCTGTCGTCGATCCTCGGGGCGGCCGTCGCACCGTTCATCGCGGTCGCGCTGTGGAAGCAGGCGGACGGCTCGCCCGTCCTGGTCGGGGTCTACCTCTCGGCCATGTCGGTCCTCACGCTCGTCGCGCTGCTCATCAGCAAGGAGACCAAGGACGTCGACTACACCGACAACGTGAGCTGACGCCCGTCCGGGTGCCCGACGGCGGGGCGCAC
>NZ_JBHXBO010000220.1:0-6965 GCF_042726775.1 Oerskovia sp. NPDC060287 | reverse complement strand
CCGCACGCCTCACGGCCTGCGGCGGGCCGCTCCCGTCGGCGTCCCCGGGGCGCGGTGGGTCCGCTCCCCGCGCCGGGGGAGCGCCGGCTCGACGACGTCACGCGCGCGCCGTCGTCGGGCCGCGGTCGCTGTGCGCTCGCCTCGGCGCCGGCTCCCGCGGCGGTCCTGGCCGGGTCTACGCTGGCCGCTGACCCGTCGGCGCGCCCCCGCCCGCCGGCCCCCGAGGCAAGGAGCACCCCCACATGGCACGCGACGTCGCGCTCGAGATCGCCGTCCAGGACACCGACGGCGTGCGGATCGCCACCGAGGTCGGCGCTCGCCGGGTCGAGCTGTGCTCGGCGCTGGGGGCGACGGGTGGGCTGACGCCGAGCGTCGGGCTGCTCGAGGCGGCCGTCGCGGTAGCGACGGAGGCCGCGGGCGGGGGAGTGCCGGTCGAGGTCCACCCGCTGGTCCGGCCGCGCCCGGGAGGGTTCGTCTTCAGCGCGGCCGAGCTCGACGTGCAGGTGCGGGACGTGCGTGCAGCCGTCGCCGCCGGTGCTGCGGGTGTCGTGATCGGGGCGCTCACGTCCGACGGGCTCGTCGACGAGGCCGCGGTCCGTGCCCTGGTCGCGGCCGCGGACGGTCGTGAGGTCACCTTCCATCGCGCGATCGACGTCGTCGAGGACGTCACCGCGGCACTCGACCTCCTCGCGGGCCTGGGGGTTACCCGGGTGCTCACGTCGGGTGGTGCGGCCCGCAGCATCGACGGGGTCGACCGGCTGCGCGCCATGGCCCTCCACGCCGCGGGCCGGGTGCAGGTCCAGGCGGGCGGGGGAGTGCGCGCCCAGGACATGGGCGACCTCGTGGCGGCGGGCGTGGACGCGGTCCACCTCTCGGCCAAGGGCATCCGGCCCGACGACGGCGGGCCCGGTGGCGGGGGCGGGTCCGGCTACGAGGTCACGGACCTGGGGGCGGCGCGCGAGGCGCGCTCAGCGCTCGACGTCGCGCTGGGTTCCTGACCGGGCGCGTCGGGCTCAGACGCGCTGAGGTCGCGGCCGGCGCGGTACCGGAGCCGCGGATTCCTGCGGGTCCTGCCGTGCCCGACCGCTGACGTGTTTCATTTAGGTAACTTTCCTGTTCTATTGGTTCGCAGGGCACCCTTGATTCGTTAGTGTTCCTGCACATACCCGCCGAGCGGGGCTGATCGACGTGATGAGGCGTCGACGACTCGAAAGGACCGATGATGATCCGAAGCAAGGGGCGCACGCGCCTTCTCACCGCGGTGGCGCTCGCCTCCGGCCTCACGCTGCTCGCCACGGGCTGCGGCTCGTCGGGTGACGACGGGGACAAGGGCTCCGCGAGCAAGGGCGACGGCGTGCTCACGGTGTGGGCCGGCAGCCAGACGCCGATCGTCGCGAACTTCAACCCGTACGCACCGACGGTCCTCCACGCCGCGCTCGGTGGCGTGTACGAGACGCTCTTCTACTACAACAAGGCCAGCGCCGAGGCGCCCACCCCGATGCTGGGAGAGTCCTTCGAGTTCAACGAGGACGGCACCGAGCTGACGATCACGATCCGTGAGGGCGTCACGTGGAACGACGGCAAGCCGTTCACGGCCGAGGACGTCGTCTGGTCCTTCACGAACGACACCTCCAAGCCGGAGTACCTCGCCTCCGCCGAGGTCGTCGACCCCACGACCGTCAAGCTGACCTTCACGGGCCCGCAGTTCACCAACGAGTTCGCCCTCCTCGGCGCGTCCTGGATGGTTCCTCAGCACGTCTGGAAGGACGTCCCCGACCCGGTCACGTTCGCCAACGAGGCGCCGGTCGGCACCGGGCCCTACACCGTCCAGAGCACGTCCGACGCGTCCTACACCATCGTCGCGAACCCCGACTACTGGGGTGGCGCACCCGCCGTCGAGAAGGTCCAGTACCTCGGGATCGACGCGAACACCTCGGCCGAGAGCCTGCTGAAGACCGGCAAGGTCGACTGGGCCGGCATGTTCGTGGCGGACCCCGACGCGCTGACCGCCGACGGTCGCCTCGGGTACATCAACACGCCGCAGGACCCGACCGTGCTGTACACGTGCGCCAACGTCGACGCCGGCTGCGCCGGCGCCCAGACGGACGTCGCCGTCCGCCAGGCGCTCAACGTCGCGATCGACCGCGGCGTCATCAACGAGAAGGCCTTCGTCGGGCTCGCGGGCGAGATCTCGCCGACGTTCGCGCTGCTCGGTCGCGACGACAAGTGGATCTCCCCCGACGTCGAGAAGGTCAGCCCGCAGGAGGCGAACGCTGCCGAGGCCGGCAAGATCCTCGAGGCCGCGGGCTACACCAAGGGTGGCGACGGCATCTACGAGAAGGACGGCAAGAAGGTCGAGCTGACCCTCACGTCGGTCGAGGGCTGGAGCGACTACAACGCCGCCGCCGAGCTCATCGCCGCGCAGGCCAAGGCCGCCGGCATCGCCGTCACGGCCAGCACCGTCACGTGGGACGAGTTCTCGGACTCGCGCCAGACCGGCAGCTTCGAGCTGATCATGGGTGGTGTCGTCGGTACCTCGGTCGCCGACCCGTTCCAGATCTACCGCGACTGGTTCAGCGGTGAGTACACCCAGCCCGTCGGGACCCAGCTCGAGTCCGGCGAGTGGAACTTCTCCCGCTACTCCAACCCCACGGTCGACGCAGCGGTCAACGCCGCAGCGGCGACGAACGACGAGGCCGCGAAGAAGGCCGCCTACGCGACGATCCAGACCGAGATCACGCGTGACCTCCCGTACATCCCGCTGGTCATCAACGCGACGCAGACGTTCTTCGACCAGAAGGACTTCACCGGGTGGCCCACCGAGGGCGACCTGTACGCCTTCCCGCCGTCATGGGGGTCGGTCTCGGCAGGCGTGGTGCTGAGCACCATCAAGCCGACCGAGTGACGCCGGGCCGAGGAGGAGCTTCGATGACGACGGGACGTAACGAACGGTGAAGTACTACGCGCGGCGGCTCACGTTCTACGTGATCACCCTGTGGGCCGCCATATCCCTCAACTTCTTCATCCCCCGGCTCATGCCGGGCAACGCGGAGGACATCTTCCGGGCCAAGATGGCCCGCAAGGGAGAGCTCACCCCCGCGATGGAGAAGAGCATCCAGCTCCTCTTCGGCTCCGACGACCAGTCGTCGTTGTGGGACCAGTACCTGCGGTACTGGAACAACCTGCTGCACGGTGACCTGGGGACGTCCATCACCAAGTTCCCCGCCCCGGTGTCCGAGCTCATCGGTCAGGCCCTGCCGTGGACCATCGTGCTCGTGGGCCTGGCGACCGTGCTGTCCTTCGTCATCGGCATCTCGCTGGGCGCGTGGGTCGGCTGGCGGCGGGGCACCTGGGTGGACGGGATCATCCCGGCGTCCACCCTCCTGCAGTCCGTGCCGTACTTCTGGCTCGCCCTCATCCTCATCGCGGTGTTCTCCGTGAACCTGGCGTGGTTCCCGATCATCGGTGGGTACGACACGTTCATGTTCCCGGACGGGCCCGTGGCCACGTGGGAGTTCTTCTCGAGCGCGGTCTACCACGGCTTCCTGCCTGCACTGACGATCGTCCTGTCCTCGGTGGGCGGCTGGCTCCTCGGCATGCGCAACATGATGGTCTCGACCCTGTCCGAGGACTACATCACCACGGCCGAGGCCAAGGGCCTGCGTCCCTTCCGGGTCCTCACGACCTACGCCACCCGGAACGCGGCGCTGCCCTCGCTCGCCGGGTTCAGCGTCTCGCTGGGCTTCGTGGTCGCGGGTTCGATCGTCATGGAGCAGGTCTTCACCTACCCCGGTGTCGGGAAGCTGATGATCAACGCGGTCCAGGACAAGGACTTCGCTCTCATGCAAGGGGTGTTCCTCGTCATCACCGTCACGGTGCTCGCGGCGAACTTCCTCATGGACCTTCTGTACGGCTTCATCGACCCGAGGGCTCGGCACAATGGCTGACGACGACATCCGCACCCGCGAGTTCGTGACCCCCGCCACCAGCTCGTCCCCGGTGGCCGAGGCGGTGGCCGACGGGATCGCTCCCAGTGTCCGCACGGACGGGCTCGTGCCCGACGTCCCGGTGTCCGACGGCGACGTCCCGGCGGCCGCGCTCGCCGCCGACGCGCCGGTCACCGCCCCGCCGCGCCGCGGCTTCCGCGAGATGCTCCCGCGCAGGTCCGGCAAGCTGGTCGTCGGTCTGGTGCTCACGATCGGCATCGTGCTGTTCGCGGTCATCGCACCGTTCGTCACCCAGGACCCCTGGAACTACGACAACCCGGTGTTCGAGCCGCCCAGCGCGGCACACCTGCTGGGCACCAACAACCTCGGTGCCGACCTCTTCGCGCAGCTCGCGGAGGGCGCGGCCGGCTCGTTGACCGTGGGGCTCGTCGCGGGGGCCATCGCCGTGGTGCTGTCGCTGTTCTTCGGGATCGTGGCCGGCTACGTCGGCGGCTGGACGGACGAGGGCCTGTCGCTCGTCACCAACGTCATGCTCGTCATCCCGGGCCTCCCGCTGGTGATCGTGATCGCGAGCTACATGGAGAGCCGCAGCATGTGGATCATCGCCGTGGTGCTGGGCCTGACGAGCTGGGCGGGATCGGCGATCGTGCTGCGCTCGCAGGCCAGGTCGCTCCGGAGCCGTGACTACGTGGCGGCCTCCCGCGTCGCGGGCGAGAAGCCGCTGCGGATCATCACGGTCGAGATCCTCCCGAACCTCCTGCCGCTCCTCGCCGCGCAGTTCCTCTTCGCGGTGGTGCTCGCGATCCTCGCGGAGGCGGGCCTGTCCTACCTCGGTCTCGGGCCGTCCGGTGCCATCACGTGGGGGACCATGCTCAACCAGGCCAGCCAGCACAACGCGTTCACGATCGGCGCGTGGTGGTGGTTCGTGCCGCCGGGCCTCATGATCGCGCTGTTCGGCTGCGGCCTCTCGCTCATCAACTTCAGCATCGACGAGATCATCAACCCCAAGCTGCGCACGGCTCCGGCCGCCGTCAAGAGCGTCCGCAAGGCGCGCAAGGCGCAGGTCCGCGGCGAGGGCGCGCACCCGGCCCCGGCGCAGGACGCTCCCGTCGACGGCGACGACACCGGCGGGAACGCCTTGGAGAAGGAGAGGGTGAACGCATGAGCACCGCGCTCACGACCGGGCCTCTGACCACCCCCGACCACGCGGAGGCGATCGCGGGGCTGGCTCCGGTCCTCACGGCCCGCAACGTCTCGATCGAGTACGAGGTCACGCCTCCGGTCAAGGCCGTCAAGGACGTCTCGCTCACGCTCCACCGGGGCGAGATCCTCGGCCTGGCCGGGGAGTCGGGCTGCGGCAAGACGACCCTCGCCTACGGGATCAACCAGCTGCTCAAGCCGCCTGCCCTGCGCACCGCAGGTGAGATCGTCTTCCACGACCAGGACGGCACGGACGTCGACGTCGCCGCGCTCGAGGGCGACGCGCTGCGAGCCTTCCGGTGGGACAAGATCTCGATGGTCTTCCAGGGAGCCATGAACTCCTTGAACCCGGTCATCAGCGTGAGGTCGCAGCTGTTCGACGTGTTCACCACGCACCGCCCCGGCATGTCGAACGCGGAGAAGCTCGAGCGCAGCCAAGAGCTGCTGCGGCTCGTCGGGGTCGACCCGGCGCGGCTCAACAGCTTCGCGCACGAGCTGTCGGGCGGCATGCGCCAGCGCGTCATGATCGCCATGGCGCTCGCGCTCAACCCGCAGGTCATGATCATGGACGAGCCCACGACCGCGCTCGACGTCGTGGTGCAGCGAGGCATCCTCCGCGAGATCATGCGGCTGCGCGAGCAGTTCAGCTTCGCGGTCGTCTTCATCACGCACGACCTGCCCCTGCTCCTCGAGATCAGCGACCGGATCGCGGTGATGCGCCACGGCGAGATCGTCGAGCTCAACACGTCGGCCAACATCTTCACCAGGCCGCAGCACGAGTACACGCGCAAGCTCCTCGCCTCGTTCCCCAGCCTCACCGGGGAGCGCGGGTCGTTCGTCAGAACCGGTGAGAGCACGGAAGGGGAAGCGTCGTGAGCACCCTCGAGGTCAAGCACCTCACCAAGGACTTCCGCGTGCGGGGCGGCGGGGCGGGCAGGAAGTTCCGCGCGGTCGACGACGTCTCGTTCACGCTCGAACCCGGTCGGACGATCGCCCTGGTCGGAGAGTCCGGCTCGGGCAAGTCGACCGTCGCCCGGATGATCTCCAAGCTCGAGACGCCGACGTCGGGCGAGATCCTGATCGACGGTCGCACGAGCGCGACGCGGGGTCGACGGCTCGCGACGTACCGGCGTGACGTACAGATGGTCTTCCAGGACCCGTTCGCCTCGCTCAACCCGTTCCACACGATCGCGCACCATCTCGAGCGCCCTCTCCGGCTGCACGGCAAGGCGAAGGGGCGGGAGGAGATCGATGCCCAGGTCCACCAGCTCCTCGAGCGGGTCAACCTCACGCCCGCGTCGATCGTGGCGGCGAGGCGCCCGCACGAGCTCTCCGGGGGCCAGCGGCAGCGGGTGGCGATCGCCCGTGCGCTCGCTCCCGGAGCCCGCTTCCTGGTCGCCGACGAGCCGGTCTCGATGCTGGACGTCTCGATCCGGTTGTCGGTGCTGAACCTCCTGGCGCGGCTGCAGCGCGAGGAGAGCCTGGGCGTCCTCTACATCACGCACGACCTCGCGACGGCTCGCCACTTCAGCGACGAGATCATCGTGATGTTCCGCGGGAAGATCGTCGAACGTGGGCCGTCGGACGAGGTCATCCTCAACCCGCAGCACGACTACACGAAGCTCCTCCTGGGGGCGGCGCCCAACCCGGAGAACCACGGGCGGCTCCGCGAGGAGGTGCGCAGAGAGCTCGCGTCGGCATCGGCAACCTCGGGGGATGCCGGTGCGGTGCGCGACCGCTTCGGAACGGCCGACCTCTGAGGTCGGCCGTCACGGCGGTGCCGGTGGCGAGCAGGCGACCGGCAGGACGAGCAACGGC
>NZ_JBHXBO010000219.1:0-6996 GCF_042726775.1 Oerskovia sp. NPDC060287 | reverse complement strand
GGACGCGTCCCGGACCAGCACCTCCCCTCTCCGTTCGCGTGACCGGGACCCGCTGGTCTCGCCGCGAAGAGCACGACGCCCCGTGGCAGTCTGGGCGCATGGTGACCGACCGGCGCGTGGACGCGCCTCGCTTCCACCCCGAGACCGCCGCCGAGTGGCGGGCCTGGCTCGTCGAGCACCACGCCGACGAGGTGCCCGGGGTGTGGGTCGTGCAGTGGCGCCGGGCCTCCGGTCGCGTCCCGATCGACTACGACGCGCTCATCGAGGAGGCGCTGAGCTTCGGGTGGATCGACGGGACCGTCCAGACGATCGACGACGAGCGCTCGATGATGTGGCTCACCAGGAGGCGGCCCGGGAGCCGGTGGACCCGCCTGAGCAAGGAACGGGTCGCGCGAGCAGAGGCCGACGGTCGGATGACCGACGCGGGGCGCGCGGTGATCGAGGCGGCGCAGGCCGACGGTTCCTGGACGAGGTACGACGACGCCGAGGCGCTGGTCGTGCCCGACGACCTGGCCTCCGCGCTCGCGGCCGCACCGCCCGCCCGTGAGCACTGGGACGGCTTTCCGCCCGGCGTGCGTCGGCTCGTCCTCGGGTGGATCGCGGACGCCAAGCGGGCCCCGACGCGCGCGGCCCGCATCGCGGAGACTGCCGAGAAGGCGCAGCGCGGCGAGCGTGCGCACGAGCAGCCTCGCTGAGGTCCGTCGCGACACGACCACCGCCAGCGGATAGCGTCCCTCGGAGCGGCAGAACCGCCGTCGGGCCGGAGGGGTGAAGCATGGACGTCCTGCAAGAGGCGCTGATCGACCCGGTCAGCAACTTTCTGTACTCCTACGTCCTGATCTACGTCCTCATCGGGGCGGGCATCTGGTTCACGGTGCGCACGCGTGCCGTCCAGGTCCGGATGTTCGGGCTCATGTTCCGTCTCGTCGGCGGCTCGACCGGCGCGGCCGAAGGCGGCATCTCGTCGTTCCAGGCGTTCTGCGTGGGGCTCGCCTCGCGCGTGGGCACGGGCAACATCGCGGGCGTCGCGATCGCCCTGACGCTCGGCGGGCCGGGCGCGATCTTCTGGATGTGGTGCGTCGCGCTCCTCGGCATGGCCACGGCGTTCGTCGAGGCGACGCTCGGGCAGATCTTCAAGGTCCGGGCCGACGACGGGTCCTACCGTGGCGGCCCCGCGTACTACATCCAGCGAGGCCTGGGTTCGCGGCGCTGGGGGATCGTGTTCGCGATCCTGCTGATCTTCGCGTTCGGCTTCGCGTTCAACATGGTGCAGGCCAACACGATCAGCGAGGCCCTCGAGAACGGGCACGCCGTCTCGCCGGGATGGACCGCGGTGCTCCTCATGATCCTCGCGGCTCCCGTGCTGTTCGGCGGGGTCAAGCGGGTCGCGAAGGTCGCGGGGATCGTGCTGCCGATCATGGCGGGGGTCTACGTGCTGCTCGCGGCCACGATCATCCTCCTCAACCTCGGCGCCGTGCCGGGAGCGGTCTCGCAGATCGTCGAGGGCGCGTTCGGCCTGGACCAGGCGGTGGCGGGCACGGCCGGCGGGATCCTCGCGGCACTGCTCAACGGGGTCAAGCGCGGCCTGTTCTCGAACGAGGCGGGCATGGGCAGCGCACCGAACGCGGCCGCGACCGCGACGGTCTCGCACCCCGCCAAGCAGGGCCTGATCCAGTCGCTCGGCGTGTTCGTCGACACGATCGTGGTGTGCTCGGCGACGGCGTTCATCATCCTCATGGCGGGCCCCGAGGTGTTCGACCCGGGGACCACGACCGACGCGGCCGGGGCCTCGCTCACGCAGGAGGCCGTCGCGGCCCAGCTCGGGTCGTGGACCGTGTGGCCCATGACGATCCTGGTGTTCGTCTTCGCGTTCTCCTCGGTGCTCGGCAACTACTCGTACGCCGAGGTCAACCTGACCTTCCTGGGCATCCGCGCCAAGGCGCTCACCGCGCTGCGCACGCTCGTGCTCGCCGCGATCGGGATCGGGTCGCTCATCGAGCTCGAGGCGGTGTGGGCCGTCGCGGACGTCGCCATGGCGCTCATGGCGCTCGTGAACCTGGTCGCGATCGTGCTCCTGGGCAGGTGGGCCTTCGGGGCGCTCAAGGACTTCGAGCGCCTGCGGGCGGGCGGGGCCGGCGACCGGTTCGTCGGGACCGGGAACCCCGACCTGCCCGGGGACGTGCCGGGCGACGTGTGGGCACCGGTTCAGCAGGGCTCGAAGGCGTAGCCCGGGTCGTCGGGCGTCGAGAGCCCGCGGTCGCGTCCCACGACCGAGACGCCGCGGGTGCACGCGTCGGCGAGGCGGTCGGTGAAGCCCGGTGCGTCGTCGTACTCGATCTCCAGGACGCGCGTGCCGTACGCCGCGGCATAGTCCCCGCACTCGTCGTGGACTGCGCAGTCCTCGGCGACCACGAAGTCGAAGCCGAGCGCCGGACCGTCCGCACCCAGCTCGACCGTGTTCTTCTGCCCGATCGCGAGGCCCCGCGCATGGGCCCGCTCGATCAGGAGCGCGGCGAGCGCGAGGTTGTCGCCCTGCGTGAGCGCGCCGTCCGAGCGGGTGGACGAGTCCAGGTTGTCCGGCTCGACCGCGTCGTAGCCCGCGTCCGCGCACGCGTCCACCTGGGCCCCGACGATCTCCGCGATCTCCCGACGGCCTGCGTCGGTCGAGGTGTCGAGGAGCAGCTCGTCGGGCCAGCCGGGGTCGGCCACGGGGTCGCCGTCCTCGTCGCGCAGGACGAGGCCCGGGTGGTCACGCAGCCAGGCGCCGCTCTCGTCCGGCTGGGTCTGGAAGCCGTTGACGTAGCAGACGTCGTAGCCCGCGCCCGCGGGAGAGTCGGTGACGTCGCGGACGACGACCGTCACGCCGTCGGGCGGCGGATAGGCCCCGCCGAGCTGGTAGTCGAGCCCGGCCCCGGCGGGCGGGGGAGCGGGCGCCGCGTCGTCCTGCCCGACGGCGTCGCTCACCGAGGTCGTCGGCTCGTGCTCGGCCGGGGCGGGCGCTGGGGCGCCCCCGCCGGCGCACCCGGCGAGGAGGGCGAGGGCCAGGGCAGGGGCGACGAGGGAGCGGACCGACGGTGAGGGCACGGGACCATGCTCGCACCCGGGCCGTGCGTGACGGTTGGGTCGACGCGCCGTGACGAACGGCCGGCAGGTTCCCGCGGATCGCGAGAACCGGCCGGCCGTGGACCGGGCGTCTGTCGTCAGCCGAGCTTCGTCGTGAACCCCGCGGTCGTGCCCGCGAGCTCGACCGAGTCGGTCGGGGTGAGCGTCGCGGTGACCTGGACGGTCGCACCGCTCATGCCGAAGGGCAGCGACTGGGGCAGCGTGACCGTCGTCGTGATGCCCTTCGCGACGGGGACGCTCGTGGTCGTCACGAACATCCCCGAGACGACCGTGACCTCGACCGTCCCGGCCACGGACGCGTTGGCGGTCACGCGCGGCTTGGCGCCCGTGCGCAGCGAGGACGCGGCGAGCGTGAGCGTCGTCGGCGCCTTGGTCACGGTCACGGTGCTCACGGTCGAGGTCGTCGAGGACTTCCCGGCCGTGGCGACCACGCGGTAGCGGTGCTGGTCGGTCGTGGCCGAGACCTTCTTGAGCAGGAGGTTCTTCGACGTCGCGCCCGCGATGTCGGTCCACGCGTCCGAGCCCGCGGCGGCGGACTGCCACTGGTAGGAGACGCGGGGAGCGGGGACGGCCGTCGAGGTCGAGACGGCTGTCGAGGAGATCGTCACGTTCTTGCCGGACTCGACGGAGACGGCCGCGGCCGGCTGCGCCGTGAACGTGACCTCACCCGGGACGGCGACGCCGGCCTCGGTGACCCACTTGGTGCCGTCGTCGCGCTTGGTGACCGTGAACTCGTCGTAGACCGCGCCCACGGGCAGGTCGGTGCTCGCGCCCGCGACCTTCTCGGCGATGTAGGACCTGTACGTCAGGGTGTCGGCCGTGACGTCGACGACCTGGTAGGTCGTGATCTTCTCGCCGCGCAGCACCTGTGTCGCGCCGTTGTTGGTCCAGACGTTCTTGTCGGGGGCCGCGAGGTCGTAGTGCTTGGCACCCGAGTTGGACACGATGTAGACGGGGCCGTCGGTCACACCCTCGGTACCGGTGCGGTTCTCGTTGTTGTAGCCGCGCGCGTAGGTGTGGTCGTGACCCATCATGACGAGATCGATGTCGTGCTCCTGGAAGACCGGGACCCAGTACTTGCGCAGCACGGGCTCGTCACGGCCCGACGACGTCGAGTAGACGGGCTGGTGGAACGTCACGACGTTCCACTTCGACGGGCTCTCGGTGAGCACGGTGTCGAGCCATGCGGCCTGGAACTGGGTCCAGAGCTCGGCGACCTTGGCCTGCGGGCAGTCGGCACCGGTGCACGCGGGCAGCGCGTCGGGCGTGAGGAACGCGGTGTCGCGGGTCGCGTTGATCGTGATGAAGCGCATGCCCTGGTAGTCCGTGAAGTACACGGTCTCGGCCGCGAACTCGCTCCAGTGCGCGAAGTATGCGGCGTACTGCCGGGCCACGGGGGTGTCGCCCACGGCGAGCTGTGCGAGCTCGCCCACGGTCTCGGTCGTGGGGTTGTTGAGCGGGTACTCGAAGTTCGCCTTCCAGGCCGCGAGCTTCTTGTCGCCCGAGTACTCGTGGTTGCCGGGGGCGGCCATGACGTTGCTGGTCGCCGCGGCGTCCTCCATGCCCTTGAACCAGTTGACCCACTGGGTCTCGTTGCTCGCCGAGTCGATCAGGTCTCCGGCGTGGACCGAGCCGATCGCGTCGGGGGCCGTGGCCTGGGCCTGCGCGACGACCTTGGGCCACGTGCTGTCGAGGCCGATCTGCGCGTCGCCGTAGTAGATGAACGAGAAGTCGGTCTCGGACGGGTCGGCCGTCGCGAAGGTCTTCCACCCGGTCCAGGCGCCGGGCACGCCCACGCGGTAGGAGTACTCGGTCGCGGCCTGGAGGCCGGGCACGGTCACCGAGAAGTGCTGCTTCGCGTTGCCGTTGACGGCGCCTGCGGCGTAGGCGCGCAGCGTGCGGGTCGCGCCGCCGGCGGTGGGACGGATCTCGACCTGCCCCGTGGTGTCGGCGTCGCTGCCCGCGAGCCACGAGATCGACTGCGACGTCTCGGGTGTCTCGGTCGGAGTGAGGATGACGCGGGTCGGCGGGGCGACCACGACCGGGGCGTCCTCGACGACCGGGGTCAGCGAGGTCAGGTCGAAGTAGACGTCCGAGCTCGACGCGCGGTCCTGGTAGAGCGCGACCGCGATCGTGTTGGTCCCGTCGAGCAGCGCCTCGGGGTCGAGGTCGAACGAGGCCGCGATGGGGTCGGAGGCGCCTGAGCCGGCGTACTGGAGGTTCGTCGTCGTGCTGGTGACGCGCTCGTCGTGGAAGCCCGCGACCTTGGCACCGTTGACGTAGACGACCAGCCCGTCGTCGTAGACGACGTTGCCGACGACCTTCTCGAGCTCGTCCGCGGTGTCGGCGTCGAACTCGAACGTGGAGCGGAAGAAGAACGTGGGGACGTCGGTCGTGGTGCCTTCGATGTACTGCGTGAGGAGGGTCGTGGGCGTGTGCGGGCCGACGGCCGCGAGCTTGCCGCCCTTGGCCCCGAACGACCCCTTGGCCGACTTCCAGGCCGTCGCGTCGTAGGCGGGCTGGGTCCAGGAGAGCAGGTTTCCGGGCGTGCCCGGGTCCGTGTTGTCGTCGAGGTACTTCCACGTGGTGTCCGCCGTGGTGAGCAGCGGCGCGGGGGGTGCGGTCGCCGCGGAGGCGTCCTGGGTGGGCGTGGCGGCGAGCACGAGCCCGCCGACCAGGGTGAGGAGGGCGAGCGCGGGCACGCTTCTCCGCACCGGGCGGACAGGGGTGTCCATCGTCTGCGTCATGTCAGTCCTTCGTCCGGTCCCGCGCGAGCGCGGCAGCTGGGCGGCGCGACCTTGGCGCCTTCCCGATCCCACCGGACGCGGGTGGCTACCGGGTGAGCCGACGATGAACGCGAAACGTCCGCTTCGTGCCCATTCGCTCGGTCGTCGGGCCGAAGAGGGGTGGCGTGAGCCTCAGCCCAGGTCCCAGAGGAGCCGGTAGTAGGCGATCCGTTCGTCGTCCGGTTCGATGCCGTACGCGTCGTAGACGAGCCCGTCGTAGCCGGGCCCGTAGTTCCACTCGGTGCTCCAGGCCGCGACGGCCAGGTCGGCCCAGCGGTCGGCGACGCCCAGGGAGCCGAGGTCGACGTGCGCGGCGAACGAGCCGTCGGCGGCCAGGAGGGTGTTGGGTGCGCACGCGTCGCCGTGGCACACGACGAGGCGGTCCACCGGTGGCGTGAGGTCGAGCCGGGCGCGGGCCTCGGTGACCGTGAGCGCCGCGTGCTCGGGGAACCATTCGGTGGGGCCGTCGCCGTCGGCGATCCGTTCGTCGGCGCGTGCGATGCGTTGCTCGACGTTCCAGGTGAAGGGGCAGTCCTCGACGGGCAGGGCGTCGTGCAGGACGCGCAGCCCGCGGCCGATCGCTGCCGCGGCGGTGGCGGGTTCGGCGACCCAGCGCGGGTCGACGGCCGAGGCCGCGTGGATCGCCTCGGTCACGAGCCAGGTGCCGGCCTCGTCCTGTCCGGCGTCGAGCACGTGGGGAACGGCTGTGTGCTGCGACGCCCACGTGAGCCGCTCGGCCTCGGCGAGCAGGTCGATCTCCGGAGTGCTGGCGGCGACCCACTTGACGTACCGCTCCGCGCCGCCAGCTCCGCCAGCGCCGCTCGTGCCGCCCGTGCCCCAGCGGAACGTGAGCCCGCCGAGCTGGTTTCGCCACACCGGGACCAGGTCGCCGCCCCCCGCGGCGTCGACGAGCGAGCGGACGGGTGGCGGCACGGGTACGGGGGCGGTCGGGATCATGGCTAGGGGCGGGCGCGACATGCCTCGATCCTGCCAGGGACCGTCCCGTGCCTTATGACCCGCCGGGCTCCGGTGGTGAGGGCTCCGGGGTGGGAGGTGTTTTCTGCGGAGCCACCACAATTGTGGTGGC
>NZ_JBHXBO010000218.1:0-7005 GCF_042726775.1 Oerskovia sp. NPDC060287 | reverse complement strand
CCAGAGGGCCCCGACGAATCCTCGTCGGGGCCCTCTGGTGCGGAGCGTGTCGTTCGTCGCGGCTGCCCCGGTGGGGCGGCACGCGTCAGCGACGGATCAGTCGCGCGTCAGCTTGCGGTACGTGACGCGGTGCGGGCGCGCTGCGTCCGCGCCGAGGCGGCCGATCTTGTTCTCCTCGTACGAGGCGAAGTTGCCCTCGAACCAGTACCAGTTCGCCGGGTCCTCCTCGGTGCCCTCGTACGCGAGGATGTGCGTCGCGACGCGGTCGAGGAACCACCGGTCGTGCGAGACCACGACGGCGCAGCCCGGGAACTCGAGCAGGGCGTTCTCGAGCGAGCCGAGGGTCTCGACGTCCAGGTCGTTGGTGGGCTCGTCGAGCAGCAGGAGGTTTCCACCCTGCTTGAGGGTCAGCGCGAGGTTCAGACGGTTGCGCTCACCGCCCGAGAGCACGCCGGCCGGCTTCTGCTGGTCCGGACCCTTGAAGCCGAACGCCGCGACGTAGGCGCGCGAGGGCATCTCGACGTTGCCGACCTTGATGAAGTCGAGCCCGTCGGAGACGACCTCGAACAGCGTCTTCTTGGGGTCGATCCCGCCGCGCGACTGGTCGACGTAGGAGATCGACACGGTCTCGCCGACCTTGAGGTCGCCGCCGTCGAGGGGCTCCAGGCCGACGATGGTCTTGAACAGCGTCGTCTTGCCGACACCGTTCGGACCGATCACGCCGACGATGCCGTTGCGGGGCAGCGTGAAGCTGAGCCCGTCGATGAGCTTGCGCCCGTCGAAGCCCTTCTGCAGGTTCGAGGCCTCGAGGACGACGGACCCCAGGCGCGGGCCCGGCGGGATCTGGATCTCCTCGAAGTCCAGCTTCCTGGTGCGGTCCGCCTCGGCAGCCATCTCCTCGTAGCGCGCCAGACGCGCCTTCGACTTGGTCTGGCGGCCCTTCGCGTTGGAGCGGACCCACTCGAGCTCGTCCTTCAGACGCTTCGCGAGCTTCTGGTCCTTCTTGCCCTGGATCGCCAGGCGCTCCTGCTTCTTCTCCAGGTAGGTGGAGTAGTTGCCCTCGTAGGGGTACAGGCGTCCGCGGTCGACCTCGCAGATCCACTCCGCGACGTGGTCGAGGAAGTAGCGGTCGTGGGTCACGGCGAGGATCGCACCGGGGTACGACGCGAGGTGCTGCTCGAGCCACAGGACCGACTCGGCGTCCAGGTGGTTGGTGGGCTCGTCGAGGAGCAGGAGGTCCGGCTTCTCAAGGAGGAGCTTGCACAGGGCGACGCGGCGACGCTCACCACCCGAGAGCACCGACACGTCGGCGTCCGGCGGCGGGCAGCGCAGCGCGTCCATGGCCTGCTCGAGCTGCGAGTCGAGGTCCCACGCGTCGGCCGCGTCGATGGCCTCCTGGAGGGTGCCCATCTCGGCGAGCAGCGCGTCGAAGTCTGCGTCCGGCTCGGCCATGAGCGCCGAGATCTCGTTGAAGCGGTCGAGCTTGCCCTTGATCTCGGCCACGCCCTCCTCGACGTTGCCGAGGACCGTCTTCTCCTCGTTCAGCGGCGGCTCCTGCAGCAGGATGCCGACCGAGTAGCCGGGCGAGAGCCGGGCGTCGCCGTTCGAGGGTTGCTCCAGCCCGGCCATGATCTTCAGGATCGTGGACTTACCGGCACCGTTGGGGCCGACCACACCGATCTTGGCACCGGGAAGGAAGTTCAGGGTGACGTCGTCGAGGATGACCTTGTCACCGTGCGCCTTGCGCGCCTTGTACATGGAGTAGATGAACTCAGCCACTGGCTCTGTTCCACCGTTCGATCGCTCGCGGGATGCTGTGCGCCCGCCCCGGACCCGGGGTGCCCCAGGTGGGGCGGGCGTCTTCGACCCCTCAGCCTACGCGGTCGAGGTTCAGCGCGTCGCCAGGAGCTCGCGGGCCACGGACTCCTCGTCCGGGTCCTCGTCGGCACCGACGTGAGCGGCACCCTCGTCCTCGTCGAGGTCGAGCGCGTCGTCGACCAGGCCGTGCTCGGCGTCGTCGTCCTCGGCGACCGGCTCCCCCAGCGGGCCCAGGTCCCACTCGGTGTCGCGGCCGGCGTCGGCGAGCAGTCCCGAGGCGTCCTCGTTCCCTGTCCTCTGCCCGGGGTCTACGGCCACCTGGCCGCTCGTGGCGTCGTCGGGCGTGGTGGACCGGTGGACCGTGGGCGAGAAGCGGGCCTGCCCCCGCGTGAGGTCCGGTCCCAACGCGCTCGCCTCGATCACGAGGTTGGTGCGCGGCCCCTCGGGGCTGGTCCACTCGTCGACCGCGAGGCGTCCCGTGACCACGACCGCGTCGCCCTTGCGCAGCGAGGCCACGACGTTCTGGGCCATGCTCCGCCACGCCTTGACCGTGAACCAGATGGTCCGGCCGTCGACCCACTCGCCGCGCGTACGGTCGAGGTAGCGCGTGGTGCTCGCGATGCGGAAGCTCGTGAAGTCGTTGCCGGTCGGGGACGCGAACAGCCTGGGGCTCGTGCCCATGAAGCCTGCCAGCGTGACCGTGACGTCGTTGCCCATCGTTCCTCCTGGGTGCGGGGCCGGCCTGGTGCCGACCGCGACCTCAGGCTGACGGTTCGCGGGCCGCCGTGTCCTGCGTCGAGGGATCGTCTGTGGACGGGGCGACCATGTCCTGGGGTGTGGGCAACCTCAACGCACCGGTGAGCGGTGCCGCCCTGCCCGTGTCCCGCGCGGACTGCGCGAGCTCCCGCACCCGGCGATGCTCGTCGAGCAGCTTCTGCGTGGGCTTGCCCATGGTCTCCTGGACCACGCGCTCGACCGCCCCGCGCCCCGACGCCAGGACCGTCGCCTCACGCCGACGGGCCAGGGTCCGGCGGATCTGGATCCCCGCGAGGAAGAAGCCGAGCGCCACCAGGACGGCCGCGCCCGCCACGATCGCGAAGGTCGCGACGATCGTCCGGTCGAGGTCCAGCACGCCCAGCGAGCTGAGGATCGCGAGCGCCCCCGTGACGACGGCCACGCCGATCGCCACGAGCGCCGTGGTGCGCGTCGCACGAGCCGACGAAGGGCCGCGCGTGTCGAGCGAGACCTTGGACAGCGCCCGCTGGGTGTCCTCGACCAGGCGGTCTGCCGGGGCGACGGCCTCGTCGAGCGCCCGCTTCCAGCCCGGGCGCAAGGACTTCCCGGCCCGCGCGAGCCACCGGCTGCGCGAGAGCGCGACCGCGTCGGTCTGCGGCGGGGCGAACTCGGGTCGGCCGTAGCCGTTGCGCACGGCCGCGGCGACCTGGCCGGCCACCGCGGAGAGCCCGGTCGCCTCACCGATCGCGACGACCTCCTCGTCGACCGCGGTGCTCATGGTCCACGGCACCTCGCCGGGGGTCTGCTCGAGCAGCAGGGCCCCCGCGCGGTCGAGCTCGCCCGCGACCCGGCTCGCGGCGACGCTGCGACGGGCCACGGCCTGCTGCAGCAGCTCGCGCACCTGGCCGAGCCCCTCGCCCGTGCGGGCCGAGACCATGGTCACGTACACCCCGGACAGGCCGTCCTCCTCCAGGAGGCGACCCATGTCCGCGACGAGGTTGCCGCGCTGCGTGGTCGGGACCGTGTCGATCTGGTTGAGCGCCACGACCATCGACGCCTCGAGCCCGACCGACTTCTGCAGGTAGCCCGAGTGCAGCGCGTCGTCCGCGTACTTCTGGGGGTCCACGACCCACACGAGCAGGTCGACGAGCGGCAGGACGCGGTCGACGACCGCCTGGTGCGCGGGCTCGATCGAGTCGTGGTCCGGCAGGTCGAGCAGGACCAGCCCGTCGAGGCCCTCCTCGGCGTCCCCGTCGAGCTCGCTGCCCCGCGTGATGCGCCGCTCCGGGTCGACCTCGAGCCAGTCCAGGAGCGCCGTGGCCTGGTCGCTCCACGAGCACGCCGTGATGCGGGCCGTCGTGGGTCGCTTGGCGCCCACGTCGGCGAAGTTCAGGCGCGAGATGCGGTTGAACAGGCTCGACTTGCCCGAGCCCGTGCCGCCCGCGAGCGCCACGACCGTGTGGTCGACGCCCAGGGCGAGACGCTCGCGCACCCCGCCGATCGCGGTCCGGATCCGGTCCGCGACCTCCGGGTCGAGGCGGTCCCCCGCGAGGTCGAGGGCCCTGCCGAGGTCGTCCGCACGGGACCTAAGCTGAGAGTCGTGGGACGTCATGAGAGCCTCCTGAGCTCAGCGAGGCGCAGGCGCAGCCCGACGGCGGCATCCGGCGCGAGGGCGGGGATGTCGAGGCGTTCCAGCAGGTCGACGGGTTCGCGGGCCACCATCGCGGCGGCACGGTCGGCGAGGTCCGAGGCCAGGGTCTGCGCGGAGGCGAGGCCCGGGTCGCCGAGCAGCGACTGCACGAGCCGGGTGGCGTCGTCGACCCCTGCGGCGGACGTGAGGAGCAGCGCGACGAGCCCCGTGGGCCCGAGCGCCTTGACCGCGGCCTCGGCCCGGCGGTTCTCGGCGCTGTCCTGCGGGGTGACGCCCGGCTCGTCGATGCCGCGCAGGGCCTCGACCGCGCGCTCGGCGACCGAGACCCACTCGTGGACCTGGTCCTTGGCGGCCTTCTCGCGTGCCGCCTCACGGGCCGGGTCGCCGTGCTCGGGCGCGAACGCGGGGCCCCCGGGGGGAGCGTCCGGGCCGGTGAGAGCTGCGCGCAACGCGTCGTCGGCGCTCGAGCCCGCCGCGACGAGCGTGCGCGTCGCGGCGGCACGGACCTCGTCGAGGAGCGGTTCGAGCGCGGCCTCGCGTGCGCGCCCTCTGCGCTTGGTCGAGCGCGCCAGCCCGTGGCGCACCTTGAGGCGGTCGATCTTCTCGGCGCTCGCGAGCTGGGCCCAGCGCGAGGCGACCGAGCCCTCTGCGACGACGCCCGAGGCGACGGACGCGCGGGCCGTGGCCTCGGCGTCGGGCAGGGCCTTCTCGATCGTGGCGCGCAGCACCTCGGCGGCCTCGACCTGCTGCTGGACCGCGTCCGCGATGCCCGTGACCCACGCCGGGAGCGCGGCGAGCGAGCCCTTGAGCGTGCGCACGATCACGGCGCGAGACCGGTCCGGACCCGCGAGCATGGTCAGCCACCGGGCGGTGGGGGTCACGGTCGCGCGGTCGAGCATGCCCTCGTGCGGCCCGACGTCGGGGATCACGAAGAGCGGCACACCCTCCATACCGTGCTCGCGCAGGCGGGCCAGGAGGTCGCCGCGGATGGTCGTGAGGTTGTGCTGCGGGACACGGTTGAGGACCATCGCGACGCTCGCGCCACGCTCCATGGCCTGTCCGAGCGCGACCCAGGGCAGGGCGTCGCCGTAGCGCGCCGCCGTGGTCACGAAGAGCCACAGGTCCGCGGCCTCGAGGAGCTGGGCGGCGGTCGAGCGGTTCTCGGCGAGGAGCGAGTCGAGGTCCGGTGCGTCCAGGAGCGCGGTGCCGCGCGGGACGCCGTCGTGCTCGACGACGCGTGACATCGCGGTCGTGGGGCTGTGGACCAGGACGTCCACGTCGAGCGGGTTGTAGGCGAAGACCGGCTCGCGGGTCGTGGGGCGCAGCACGCCCGCCTGCGACACCTCCTCGCCCAGCAGCGAGTTGTAGAGCGTCGACTTGCCCGCGCCCGTCGACCCCGCGATCACGACGACCGCCGGGGAGGACAGCTCCTTGAGCCGCGGCAGCAGGTGCTCGTCGAGCTGGTTGAGCAGACGCCGGCGGGCGGCCTCTGCCTCCTCGACCCCGTCGAGGACCAGCGGGAGCTCGACCTCGGCCACGTCGCGGCGCAGGTCACGGCCCACGTCGAAGACCGTCGTCCCGATCTCCTCAGGGGTGTTGCCGGGCGTCCTGCCCGAGGCGGGGGTGGCCCGCGGGGCACGGTCGGCAGCATGTCGGGTCGTCACCCGTTCATCTTCTGTGGTTCCCGAGGCGATGCCAAACGCGCGCGCCGGTCGTGGGGTCGCGGACTGCCGAGGAGCCGGGCGAGGCCGGCGGGCGGGGCCGTGCGGGACCGTCTGCGACACGGCCGTCTCGCGCGCGTGCGCGCAGGTCACGGCCGGATCCCACTACGATGGTCCCCGCGCCCCGATAGCTCAATGGATAGAGCAACGGCCTTCTAATCCGTAGGTTGCAGGTTCGAGTCCTGCTCGGGGCACCACCGCGCGTCGTCGCGACGGCGCCTCGCCGTGTCTCTGACACGATCTCCCCATGCCTCTCGCCGACCTCCTGCGGCTCGCCGTCGCGGTCCTCGTCCTGGTCGCCCTCGCGTGCGGGGTCCTGGCCTGGACGGGGCGTCGCACCGTCCCTGACGCGCTGGTCGCGGTGCTGCGCGCGGCCGCGCAGCTCGCGCTGGTCGCGCTGGTGATCGGGTGGATCTTTGCGCACCCGGCCGCGGTCGTCCCCTACCTGGCCGTCATGCTCGTGGCCGCGGGCGTCACATCCGCACGGCGGATCGGTGGCGGATGGGCGGCCCTGCCGTGGTTGCTGGTCTCGATCGGTACCGGACCGGCGGTGGTGCTGGGAGTCGTGCTCGCGGCGGGGGCACTCGCCCCGACCGGGCAGGAGATCCTGCCGTTCACGGCCCAGGTCATCGGCGGCGCCATGACGGCGGCCTCGCTCGCGGGCCTGCGGATGCGCGACGACGTCGCTCACCGGTGGGGTGAGGTCGAGGCCATGCTGGCGCTGGGCTTCACGCGGCGCGAGTCGGTCGCCGACCTCGGACGCCAGGCCGCGGCCCGCGCGCTCGTCCCCGCGATCGACCAGACCCGGGCGGCCGGGCTGGTCACCCTGCCCGGGGCGTTCGTCGGGCTCCTGCTCGCGGGGGCCGAACCGTGGCGGGCCGCCCAGGTCCAGCTCCTGGTGCTCGTGGGGCTGCTGGCCGCCCAGTCCATCTCCGCGGTCGGGACGGCGGTGCTGACGGCGCCCCTGTGGGCGGCCGCCCGGCCCGTCGTCGCGGTCCGCTAGGACGGGCGACGAAGCTGCAGCGGCAGGCTGGCCGGGGATCTCCGGGTGGTGTTTTCGTGTAGCCACCACCATTGTGG
>NZ_JBHXBO010000217.1:0-7069 GCF_042726775.1 Oerskovia sp. NPDC060287 | reverse complement strand
AGGTTGCAGTCGTTCTGACCCTGAGAACGACCGCAACCTCGTGCTCGGCAGCCGCCGGCAACCACCCGGCCCGACCCGGCGGCTGGGCCTCACCACCCGAGGTACCCCGGCAGCTCGGCGAGAGACACGATGCGCTCGGGCTCGTCGAACGGCCCGCGGCCGTCCCGGTCCAGGTGGACGGCCTGCAGCCCGGCCGCACGGGCGGCCACGACATCGAGGTCGTACCGGTCCCCGACGTGCAGGGCCTCCTCCGGCACGACCCCCAGCGCGGCGCAGACCTGCACATAGCTCGCACGTGCGGGCTTGGCCACTCCCAGCCCCTCGGCCGTGAACACTGACCCGACCCGCCCGTCCAGACCCACGGCGCGAAGCTTGGCGTGCTGCTGGTCCTCGGTCCCGTTGGTCAGGACGGCCAGCGGGACATTCCGGGCCCGCAACGCTGCGAGCATAGGTTCGACGTCGGGGAACGCGGTCCACGACGCCTCGTAGTGCGCGACATAGCCGGCGAAGACCTGATCGAGGCCATCATCGGATCCCCCCTCGAGGCCCGCGAGCGGCAGCACGTCACGGAGCCGACGGCGCCGTTGCTCGGCGAAGTCGATCTCCCCCGCGCGCCAGGCGGAGAAGTGCTCCTCCTCTGCGGCGAACCACGCGTCGACCAGCGCGGCGGTGACCTCGACCCCGAGGCCTGGCAGCCAGGCCGCGAGCGCAGCCCGTGCGGCCCCTTCGTGGTCGAGGAGCGTCCCGTCGAGATCGAGGACGACGGCCTGCGTGCGAAGGTGCATGGTGGCGACCCTAGGTGACCGGGGTGCCGGGCACGAGGTTGTGGTCGTCCTGAGCCCGAGAACGACCACAACCTCGTTCTCGGCGATCAGCTCCGTTGGTCAGACAGGCAGCCAAGCCGGTGGTCAGGCCGGCGGCCCGGTCAGGTGCGCGGGTTGACCAGCACGAGGTAGGCGTACAGCCCGAGCGCCGCGCACGCCAGAAACAGCAGGAGGAGTCCCCGCCTCCGCGGCCAGGCGACGAGGATCCCGAGCGCGGCAGGCACGGTGACCATCGCCACGAGCCACGCGAACGCCTCGGTGGCAGGCGTGGGATCGCCGAAACAGGCCAGATCCGCTTCGACGAACATCCCCGTCTCGCAGTAGTAGCCGTATCCGTCCATCCCCACGTCGTAGGTGATCATGGCGGGGATCGCCACCAGGACGTACCCCACGAACGCGACGAGCACCCCGGCGATCAGCCGCCCCAGCGCCAGACCCCGGCGCTGAGGCCGGGGTCGGGGTCGCCCGAACGGGCCGGTCACGCCGGAGGGGTCGACACGGACCGGGTCGGGTTCCCCCTCCCCCGCCCGCGCACGAGGTGGGTCGTCGTGCGTGCCAGGCAGATCGAGATCAGGCGAGTAGCCACCCGTCTCCGATCGGACCATACGCCGCGGCCCTGGCCGCGGGGCTCCGTCCGCATCCCCCTCTGGACCGGACCCCGCCCCTCGCACCGTCACTCCCCGAGGCTCGTGACGACGTCGTACCCGAGCTTGCAGATGAGTGCCCCCACGACGACCACGAAGACGACCCGCACGAACCCGCTGCCCTTGGCCACGGCCATGCGCGCCCCGATGTACGCACCCAGCAGGTTCGCGGCCCCGATCGCGAGCCCCAGTCCCCACAGCACCGCCCCGTACGGGACGAAGAAGATGAGCGCGCCCGCGTTGGTCGCGAAGTTGGCGATCTTCGCGAGCGCCGAGGCGGGCAGGAACGCGTACCCGAGGATGCTCACGAGCGAGATGACGAAGAACGTCCCCGTCCCGGGACCGAGCAGCCCGTCGTAGAACCCGATCACGAGCCCGATCCCGGCCGCGGCCCACCGGTGCCCGTTGCCCTCCCAGCGCAGGTTCGTCGTGTGCCCGAGCCGGGGCTTGGCGATCGTGTAGACGGCCACCGCGATCAGGACCACGAGGATGATCGGCTTGAACAGCTCGGCGGGGATCTTCGACGCGAGCGCCGCGCCGCCGATCGCCCCGAACAGGGCCGCGATCGCCATGGGCCCCGCGGTCCGCAGGTCGGGGCCCACCCGCCGGTAGTAGGTCGTGGCGCTGACCGAGGTGCCCATGATGCTCGCGAGCTTGTTGGTCGCGAGGGCCTGGACCGGGCTGATGCCCGGCACGAGCAGCAGCGCGGGGAGCTGGACGAGCCCTCCCCCACCGACCACGGCGTCGATCCATCCGGCGGTCAGGCCGGCGAGGACCAGGAGGGAGATCGTCAGGAGGTCGAGCTCGAGACCGCCAGACCCGGGCAGCACGATCCCGTCGCCCGCGGCGAGCGGCGCGTGCGCCACGAGAGGAAGCGTCGCGGCGAGGTCCCAGGTCACACGGCAGTCTTGCACGACGGCGGAGAGGTCACCCGGGTGCTGGCGCCCCGGTGCTCACCCGGTCAGGACTGCAGCGCGTCGTACTCCGCCTCGGCCGCGACGTCGTCCTCGACGTCGAGGCGCAGGTGCGCGAGCACCATCTGCAGGACGCGCAGCGCGCTCGCGGCGCGCTCTCCCCACAGGGACAGGTAGGAGAACTGCCACCACCACAGCGCCTCGAGCTCCTGGCCCGAGTCGTAGTGCTGGAGCCCCTTGGCGAGTGCCTCGGCGATGCACGCGATGTCCCCGGACACGAACGCCTGCCCGACGACGGCGCCAAGCACGGGGTCGACGATCTCCGGGTACTCGTCGAGACCGTCGAGGAGCTGCGCGAGCGCCTCGCGCAGCGGGTCGAGGTCGGTCTCGGGGCCGGCATCGGGCTCGAAGCGCTCGTCCGGGACGACGTCCATCATGGCGCCGAGGCGCGCCCCGGCCGCGAGCATGTCCGACGTGGCGAGCAGCAGGAGCGGGATCGCGGCCTCGGGGGCTGCGCCCGACGCGACCTCCGCCGTGGTGGTCAGGAAGGTGCGGGCCTCGGCGGACACGGACGCGGCGACCGACCGGAGGTCGGACCCCAGTGCCTCGCTGATCTCAACCACTGACGACTCTCCGTCCCTCGAAGGCCCGCCCCAGCGTGACCTCGTCCGCGTACTCCAAGTCTCCACCCACGGGCAGCCCGGACGCGAGGCGGGTGACCCGCAGGCCCATCGGGGACAGCATGCGCGTGAGGTAGGTGGCCGTGGCCTCGCCCTCGACGTTGGGGTCGGTCGCGAGGATGACCTCCTGCACCTCGCCGTCGGCCAGTCGCGTGAGCAGCTCACGGATGCGCAGGTCGTCGGGACCCACGTTGTCCATGGGGTTGATGGCCCCGCCGAGCACGTGGTACTTGCCCCGGAACTCACGCGTGCGCTCGATCGCGACGACGTCCTTGGGCTCCTCGACGACGCAGATCACTGCGGCCGAGCGCCGGGGGTCGAGGCAGATGCGGCACCGCTCGCCCTCAGCCACGTTGCCGCAGACCTCGCAGAAGCGCACGCGCAGCTTGACCTCGGTCAGCGCGTCGGTGAGCCGACGCACGTCCGCGGCGTCGGCCGCGAGGAGGTGGAACGCGATGCGTTGGGCACTCTTGGGGCCGACCCCGGGGAGTCGGCCGAGCTCGTCGATCAGGTCCTGGACCGCGCCTTCATACACGTCCCCAGCCTACGTGGCGCCGCCCACGCTCGGAGCCGCCCCGGAGGCGGCGCGCGGCCGTCGCCCGTGCGGGTCCGCTCAGGTCTCGTCCGCGACGATCTCGACCTCGAAGCCGTCCTCGTTCTCGAGGTAGGCCGCGTAGTGGTCGGGCCCGCCCGCGTACGGGTGGGCGTCGGCGAACATGAGGCTCCACCCGTGCTCGGCAGCGCGGGTCACGAGGTCGTCGACCTCGCTGCGCCGGCCGCCCGTGAACGCCAGGTGGTTGACCCCGGGGCGCATGCGGTCGTGCCCCTTGCCACGGACCGCGGGGCTCGCCTCGAGCACGATGTACGTCGCACCGCGCAGCCAGCTCTGCCCCGTGGCCCACGTCTGGAAGCGCGTGTAGCCGAGCTCGTCGAGCAGCCACGCCCACGAGCTCTCCGCGGTGTCGAGGTCCTCGACCCAGAGCTCGACGTGGTGGAGCTCACCGCGGGGGCTCACGTCAGAGCCCGGTGTCGATGGTCTCGTCGATCACGACGCCGCCCAGGAGCTGCGCGACGAGGGGCGCACCGACCAGACCCGACGAGGCCAGGTCCGGGTCGTCGTCCGAGGGCGAGTCGTCCTCGATCGAGGTCGTGACGCGGGCCGAGGACTGCCGAGCCTTCTGCTCGGCGGCCTGACGCTCGAGCGTCTGGCGACGTGACTCGCGGACGCCGGGCGGCGGTCCCGCGGGGGCGGGGGTCGGGGCGCTGGGCGCGGCGGGCGCGCGCAGCGTCTGCCGGTTGCCCGACGGCGCCGCTCGCCTCACGTCCACGGGCGGCGGTTCCGGGCCCTCGTCGAAGTCCGCGGGCGGCTCGGTCATGGAGGCTCCCGCGAGCCAGGCCTCGTCGGCCGCGTTGACGACCGGGGGCTCGACCACGGGCGCCTCGGGAGCAGGTACGGGAGGAGCGGCCACGGGAGCCGGGCGTTCCTGGACCGCGACGCTGCTCCGCTGCTCGTGCTGCAAGGCGGCTTCGCCCGTGTGGTGCGGGACACCGGGGCCACTCGCGGTCGTCGGCGCAGCGACGGTGCCCACGGGGTCGGAGGCCGGGGACGGCGCCCCGGAGGACCCGTTCCCGCCCGAGCCCGACGCACCGGACCCGCCGGAGACCTCGTGCGCGGACACGTCGGCCGGGGCCGACGGTCCTGCGACCGACGGGTCGTCGTGACGTGGAGCCGGGGGCGCGGCAGGCGCCGGCGCGCTCGGCGCCGGGCCGCCGCCCTCGTCGAGGCGGGCCTCGACCCGGACCTGGAACCCGAGCGTCTGGTAGACGGCCTCCTGGACCGCCCCCGTGTGCCGGGAGGTGGAGAAGGTCCGCGCGAGAGCCGGCGTCTGGAACGCGAGGTACAGCGTGTCCGACGTGAGCTCGCCGACCTGCGCGTTGGCGCTCACGAGGGACCACGTGACGCGGCTCGTGCTGAGGGTCTGGAGGACCTCGGGCCAGCGACGACGCAGCGCGTCGGTGCTGAGCGCGTCGGCGTGGTTCGAGGCCTGTCCGGCACCGGGCGAAGGTGCTGTGACCTCGGTCTGGGCAGGAGCCTCCCCGGCGGGCGAGACGGGCTCGACGACCGGTGCAGGAACAGCGGCTGCGCGGGGCGCACCTCGCTCCGGCCCAGCGTCGACGTGCTCCGCGGCGGCGGATTCCGCGCCGAGGGCAGCCGCAGGCGCCGCATCACCTGCGGGCTCGACGCCGCCGGAAGCGTGCTCGGCGACCGGTGCCGCGTGGTCCACGGGGCTCTCTGCACCGACTCGCACCGACTCCGCCGGCTCGGCGTGCGCGTCGCCGACGGGTACCACGACCGGCCGGTCGTCGGTCGCCGGGGCGACCGCCTCGCTCGAGCGGGCGGGCTCGTCCGCCTGAGGGGCGGCCTCGGCCGGCACCGCGACCACAGGTACGGACGGCACCGCGACCACAGGTACGGACGGCACCGCGACCACAGGTACGGACGGCACCGCGACCACAGGAGCGGTCGGCGCCGCCACAGCAGGCACGGCAGGAACGGGCGGAGCAGCAGGCACACCAGGAGCAGCAGCCCCCTCCCCGCTCTTGCGCGCCTGGAGCGCGGCTCGTGCGGCCGCGGCCCCGCTCAGCCCGTTGGCGGGCGCGACGGGGGTGACGTCCTCCTCGACCCGCGGGCTCCGCGGCGGTGCGGCGACGAGCCCCTCGGGGCCGCCGGACCGCGGTGGGGACGCGACGGGCGCGAGGCCGCCGGTGCCCAGGCCGCCCCGCTCCAGCCGGTCGATGCGCGCCGCGAGCCCCGCTGCGCCGTCGTCCACGCCGGGGAGCAGGAGGCGCGCGCACAGGAGCTCGAGGTGCAGGCGCGGCGACGTGGCGCCGCTCATCTCGGTGAGCGCCGCGTTGACCAGGTCTGCCGCACGCGACAGCTCGGCCGCCCCGAGGTTCTGGGCCTGGGCCTTCATGCGTTCGAGCTGGTCGGACGGGACGTCGCGCAGCACCGCGTCCGCGGCACCGCCCGAGACCGAGATGACGATGAGGTCGCGCAGGCGCTCGAGCAGGTCCTCGACGAAGCGGCGCGGCTCGTGCCCCGTCGTGATGATCTGCTCGACGACCCGGAAGATGCTCGCGCCGTCGCGGGCCGCAAGGGCCTCCACGACGTCGTCGAGCAGCGAGGCGTGCGTGAAGCCCAGGAGGTCCACGGCGCGCTCGTAGTCGACGTTCCCGGCCTCGGCGCCCGCGATGAGCTGGTCCATGACGGACAGCGAGTCACGCACCGAGCCGCCGCCCGAGCGCACGACGAGCGGCACGACGCCGGTCCCGATCGTCACGCCCTCCGCAGCGCAGAGCTGCTCGAGGTACGGGCCCAGGACGTCCGGCGGGACCAGACGGAAGGGGTAGTGGTGCGTGCGCGAGCGGATGGTCCCGATGACCTTGTCCGGCTCCGTGGTCGCGAAGATGAACTTCACGTGGGGCGGCGGCTCCTCGACCAGCTTGAGGAGCGCGTTGAAGCCCTGCGGCGTGACCATGTGGGCCTCGTCGAGGATGAAGATCTTGTACCGGTCCCGGGCGGGTGCGAAGGTCGCACGCTCCCGGAGCTCGCGGGCGTCGTCGACACCGTTGTGCGAGGCCGCGTCGATCTCGATGACGTCGAGGCTGCCCGAGCCGCCACGTGCGAGCTCGAGGCACGACGAGCACTCCCCGCAGGGGGTGTCGATGGGCGTCTCCTCGGTGTTGCGCGCACAGTTCAGCGTGCGGGCGAGGATGCGCGCCGAGGTCGTCTTGCCGCAGCCACGAGGGCCCGAGAAGAGGTAGGCGTGGTTCACGCGTCCGCTGCGCAGTGCCTGCCGCAGGGGTCCGGTGACGTGGTCCTGCCCGATGACCTCGGCGAAGGTCTCTGGCCGGTAGCGGCGGTACAGGGCGGTGCTCACCCCGGCAACTCTAGACGGCGTGGCTGACAGCCCGCACAGCGGGTCCCCGGGCGCGCTGCCCGGGGA
>NZ_JBHXBO010000216.1:0-7082 GCF_042726775.1 Oerskovia sp. NPDC060287 | reverse complement strand
CTCCCCCCCGAGGGGAGCGGCCCGTCCTGCCGTCCGGCTAGGAGTTCGCCCGGCGCCGGCGGACCGTCACGAGCGTCCCGCCGAGGAGGACAAGGAGCAGCGCCCCCGTGAGGATCGCGGCGACGTCCGCTCCGGTGACCGGCAGGCTCGACGGCGGCGTCGTGGAGACCGGTGGGACCTTGTGCGTCGTGGTGCACGAGACGCACCCGCCACCCGGGCCCGGCGTCGCGACGTTGGTGACCGTCACGCCGTGAGCGCTCGACGAGAGCTTGACCTGGTAGGAGATCGCGACCGTCGCTCCCGCGGTCGCGAGGTCCGGCACCGTCCAGGTGAGCGTCGTCCCGGAGAGCGTCGCCCCCGGCGGCGGCGAGACCAGGGTCCCGTACGCGAGGACCTTCGACAGGTCGTCCGTGACCACGGCCCCGCTGACCAGCGCGTCGGTCGTGCTCGTCACGGTCAGCGTGTAGGTGATGACGCTGCCCGCCTCGACGGTCGTCCCCGTCACGGGGTCGCTCGTCTTGGCGAGCGTCCACGCGGGCGTGACGTGCGACGTCGTGCGGCACGCCTCCGCCGGGTCCACGACCGCGAGTGCCGCAGGTACGGCCGCCACGGCGGCAGCCGAGACGTCGGCCGCGAGCGCGGTCGCGTCCGTGACGAGGGCGGACACCGACGGCGCCACCGCCTCGGGCTCGACGGGCGGCTCGGGCTCGACGCAGGGCTCGGCACCGGGTGCCGTGACGACGTTGGTCAGGGTGACCCCGTACGCTCCGTCGTCGACGCGCACCTGGTAGGTGATCGTCTCGGTGCCGACCAGGTCTCCGATCGTCCAGACGAGGTTCGTCCCCGTCAGCACGGCGCCGCCCGTCGAGGCCTCGATGCTGCCCTCGACCAGCGTCGCGTCGTTCAGCACCTGGGAGAGGTCGTCCGTGACGACGACCTGCGCGTCGAAGCCCTCGCCGACTCGCGTCGCAGTCACCGTGTAGGTGATGACGTCGCCCGGCAGGACGGTCGCGCCGTTGCCCGGGTCGCTCGACTTCACGACCGTGAACGGTGCCGGGACGTCGTCGTTGACGACCGTGCAGACGACCGTCTGCCCGACCCCGACCGACACGCTGCCGCCCTCGACGGGCACCGGCGTGGGCTCGCCACCTTCGACCGGCGGGATCTCACAGGTCCAGCCGGACGCCTCGTACCCGGCCGGGCCGCCCGTCTCGGAGAGCGCATAGTCGCCGACCTCGACGTCCGCGCCCGTGACCGCGGGATCACCGCTCACGCCGCTGAGCGGCGTCGGTCCGTCGGCCTCGAGCGTCCAGTCGGTGGGTTCCGCCGAGCCACCATCGTCGTTGACGACCTCCTTGACGAGCGTCAGCGACGGCTGCTGGGCAGTGTTGAGGATCGTGCACGTCACGTCCGCGCCGAGCGGGACGTTCACCGTCGAGCCGGTGAGGGCCCCGCCCGTGCAGGTCCACGCGCCGGCCGTGTACCCCGCCGGGCCCTCCTCCGAGAGCGCGTAGTCGCCGATCGCCACGGGGGCCGAGGTCACGGCGTCCGACCCCGACGCACCCGAGACGCCCGTCGTCGGTCCGGCCGCGGTCAGCGTCCAGTCGGACGGCTCGTACGTCCCGCCGGTCGTCCCGTTGTCGACGTCCTTGACGAGCGTGAGCGTCGACTGCTGGGCGCGGTTGATGATCGTGCAGGTCACGTCGGCGCCGGACTCGATCGCCACGGCGGCGCCGGTGACCGTCGCCCCCGTGCAGCTCCAGGCACCTGACGTGTAACCCACGATCGCGGACTCCGTGAGGTCGTAGGTGCCGGCGAAGACGTCGACCTGCGAGACGCCGCCCGCACTGGTCGGGTCACCGTTGCCGGACACCTCCGCTTGTCCGACGATGCCGTCCGGCGTCGCAGTGAGCGTCCAGCTCGCGGGGACCTCGGTGGCTCGGGTCGTCCCGGCCTCGACCTGCTTGACGAGGGTCAGCCTCGCCGGGGTGTCCGAGTTGACGAACGTGCAGCTTCCCGTGTCCAACGGCTGCAACGTGACGGTCAGGTCGTCCGGCACGTCCAAGACCTCACAGCTCGCACTCGTCTGCACGTATCCCGTCGGAAGGCCCGACTCGCTGACCTGGTAGGTCACCCCGGGACGGACCGAGATCGACGTGGCGGTGCCCGAGCCGGTGACCGTCTGTGCCACGACTCCCGGGGGGACGGTCCCGATCGGTGTCGCAGTGAGGCTCCAGTCGCTCGGGGCCGCCGTCCCACCGAACCTGTTGTCGACGATCTTCTGAAGGTCCAGCGTGGCGGTCTGGTTGACCGCGGTGCAGCGGATCCACCGGCCCAGAGGCACGTTCACGCCGCCGTTCAAGCCGTCGGAGAAGCCCGGGATGACCGTGACCCCGTCCGCGGCGAGCTCGACGCACAGCCAGGTCCCCGTGGAGTTGGGGATGATGACCGCGTTGGGCCCTCTGACCTGGGCGTAGTTGGGGTCACCACCCGACTCCGCCAAGGGGTAGACCACACCGGGGGTCACGAGCGCGGTCGCCCCGGGTGAGCCTGTGACGCCGTTCGGTCCGGCCAGAGCGCTGCCGGGGGCGACCGCGTCGAGGGTCCACGCGGTCGGCGACGCCGGACCACCCTGGACCGTCTTGGCGAGCGTCAGCTTGCTCTCGCACGTCACGGTGTTCGTGACCATGGCCGAGTTGGCGCCGGCGACGAGCGTGACCGACGACGGCAAGGCTTGGTCGACCGTCGTACCGTTCACGTTCGTGACCCGCTGGCTGACGAACCTGCAGCCCTGGAGACCGTTGGTCGTCGTCTCCGCGACCGCGATCGACTGGCCCTGCTGCAGACCGGTCCGCGGAACTCCCCAGGCCTGCGGAGTTCCTGCGACCTGGGCCGCGGCGGTCAACGCACCTGGCTGCTGCCCGTCCGCGTAGGACGTGCCGTTGACGACCCAGGTCTTGTCGACGACCAGCGACGCCACGGGGCTCGGCGCACGGTTGTAGACCGTGCAGGACACGGCCGCGGTCGCGGACACCGGCACCTCGAACCCCGTGTCGCCGGAGTTCGTCACGGTCACCGAGGCCCCCGTGACGAGATTGGTGCAGACCGCGTTCGCGCCGCCGACCTGCTGGAGCGTGAAGCCGGACTGCTGCGTCTCCATGACCCCGACCGTCCCGGACGTCGTCCCGCCCGTGAACGTCAGCCCGAAGTTCGCCGCTCCCGTGCCGGCTGCCGTGGCCGTGGTGGCCGGTGCGTCGACGCCCATCCCCGCGGACTGCGACTCCGCGGTGAGCTCCCAGCCGCCCGAGGGTTCTGCCCCGGCGATCGACCCGACGGGTGCCGTCGACGGGACGACCTGCTTGACGACCGAGACGGAGCCCTCGCAGCTGCCGAGGGCGAGCTCGCGCAGCTGGTTGCCGGCCTCCTCGTAGTCGGTGGTCTGGAAGTAGTCGATCCCGGCCTGGGTTCCCGAGATGGCCCGCAGGTTCAGGCCGCTGCCCGCGCTGTCGATACCGTCTCCGACGCCGAATGCGACCATGTGGGTCCCCTGTGCCTTGACCGCGTTCGCGCTGAACACCCCGTTCTCGACCTCACGCAGACGGGTGAAGTTCCCCGGACCCTCCTGGTTGCCGTAGAAGGTCGGGTTGCCGTCGGTGATGACCACGGCGACGTCGTAGGCCGTCGAATCGGTCGCGACCTGGTAGATGCCACGGTCCCAGTTGGTGCCACCCACCGCGGTGTACGAGTTGATCCGGTTCGTCACGAGCTGGGCGCTCGCCGCGGTCGAGACCGGTGTCAGGGCGAGGTTGGGGTTGTTGGCGGCCGGCGCCAGCGAGCTGAAGGTGAACAGCCCCATGTTGGACGGCGTCCCCGTGAGGGACGCGACGAACTGGTTCGCTGCTGCCTTGAGCTCCGGCAGGTCCGGCGCGACCGAACCGGAGAGGTCGAGCACGAGGGCGACGTCGATCCCGCACTGCGCGGGGAAGGTCGGGTTGACCCGCGACGACTGCCAGATGCCGCCCGACGCGGTGTTGTTCGTGTTTCCCGTGGTCAGCATGAAGGCGCCCTGGGACGTGTAGGTCGTCCCGGCCCGAAGCTGCAGCCCGGTGCGGAACTCGTACGGTGTGATGGTCGAGCCGCTGCTCCCGGTCCCGAGGTCCGGGTTCGTGTACCAGGTCGCCGGCACTCCCGTCTGCACGACCCAGAACCTGCGGTCGAAGTTGGCGCCGCCCTGCTGCGTGGTCGGCACCACGAACGAGCAGTCGCCGTCCGCGTCCGACACGCACGTCGCCCAGGCGTCCGCGACGGGCGTGGTGGGTGCACCCACGCCGTTGTAGAGCTGAAGGGTGACTCCCGCGAGCGGCCCGACAGCGACCAGGCTGGTGCGGTCGCTACCGACCTTGACCGTGACGACGGCGTTGTTTCCCGTCGCCGGAGGCACCAGGAACGGCGTCACACCGGGACCCTCGTCCTCAGTCACCGCCGCCGGCATGGGCGGGCCCTGCACCTCGGCCTCGTCCGGTGCGTCCGCCCCGGTGTCGACCGAGGGCTCGCCCGTGGCCCCGTCCTGCCCGGGACCGGCGGGGGCTTCGGTTCCGCCGTCGGGCGACGGGCTCTCGGTCGCCCCCGGGTCCGCGGCCTCAGGGACCTCCCCGAGGTCGGCTGCCAGGTCCGTCGGCGACTCCGTCCACTCCGGGGTGACGGGCGGGTCCGCTGCCGTGGCCGCGCTGCTCGGCGCCGTCTCCGCACCCGCCGGTGCCACTGCACCGATCACGAGCAGGGAGGCGACGGCCAGCGAGGCCGTGATCCCTGGCAGCGTCCGTCGCGTCCTGGAGGTGGTCGGGCTCGTGGTCGGTGCACGTCGCATAGCGGTCCCCTTGTGGGCAGAGAGTCTTGCCGGTGAGCCAAGTCGTCTCGCTGAGGGCCACGGCATCGGCGGCGTGGCCCGATTTCAGAGTGGCACCCGGTGTCGCACGTGGCGACCTCTGCGCGCACGTTCACCCGGGCGATCCCGGCGCTGTACCGTGCCGGGATGACCCCCGCACCGACCGTGACCGTCCGCTCGGCGACGCGCCAGGACCTGCCCGTGATCGCGGAGATCGCGGCGCACTACGTCCTGCACACGGTCACGACCTTCCAGACCGAGCCGCTCCCGCTCGCGGGCTGGGAGGAACGGTGGGAGTCGCTGCGCGCGGCGGGCCGCCCGTTCCTTGTCGTCACGGTCGCGGGCGGCCCAGGTACGCCCGACGACGTCGCCGGGTTCGCGTACGTGGGCGCGTGGCGCGAGCGGCCCGCCTATGCGGCCACGGGTGAGGACACGATCTATCTCGCCCCCGGCGCCGAGGGGCAGGGACTGGGTCGGGCGCTGCTCACCGCTCTGCTCGAGGAGGCCCAGCGGGCCGGGATCCGCGAGATCGTCGCGGTCGTGAGCGACGCCGGCTCGCCCGCGTCCGTGGTGCTGCACGAGAAGCTCGGATTCCGCCACGTCGGACGGCTCGAACGGGTCGGCTTCAAGCACGGCCGGTGGCTCGACACCGTGCTGCTCCAGCGCTCGCTCGGCTGACGCCGCGCCCGCGGCGGACCCGACCGCGCGAGGCGAGGGACGCCGTCGGGCCCGTGACCGTCGGTTCCCGTGGCACGACCGATCCGCGCGCCCCGTGGCACGCCCCGCAGGCGCGCCCGTGGCACGATGGACAGATGATCCGACCCCTGCTCGTCGGAGTGCACCCGGGCCAGCACCCGGACATCGTCCAGCGCGCCGCCGGCTTCGCCCACGCCCTGGGGACGACGCTCGTGTGCGTGTGGGTCGACGTCGGGCCCGTTCCCGACGACGGGGCCGGTGAGCGGCGGCTGACGACCGAGCTCGACCGCGCGCTGCGCGGGACCGGCGTCGGCTGGAGCCTCGTCGTGACGGGCGACGGCGACGTGGCCCGCCAGCTCGACGAGGCCGCCGTGGGGCACGACGCCGCGATCGTCGTGGTCGGCGCGCATCGCGCGGGGGCCGACGGATGGCGCAACGAGGCGCTCGGCGGCTCGGTCGCCGGTCGGCTCTCGCACCTGCAGCACCGGCCCGTGGTCGTGCTGCCCGTGCTCCCACCGCCCAGCCAGGACGGCCCGGACAGCGCCGAGGACTGAACCGACCCGGCCGCACACCGCGCGCCGGACGCGCGGATCACCCGGCGCAGCACTCGTGCTGCCGCGCTCCGGCCCGTCCCCCTGGCTAGGCTCCGGGCATGGTCTCCCCGTCTCCGGCGCCCCCCGCCTCCCTCCCGACCGTGGGGCGCCGCCGCTGGCCCCGGGTCCTCGGCTGGGTCGGGGCCTCGCTCGGGCTCGCGGGGATCGCGACGTTCGTCGCTTTCCAGGTCAGCCCGTGGCCCTCTGCCCTCCTCATCCGGTACGCGTTCGACAAGGGCGGCCACGAGACCGACGCGAAGCTCGCGGACCTCGTCCCGTCCGGCGTCGTGAGCACGACCGACATCGCCTACCGCGCCGACGACCCCGACGCCCTGCTCGACGTGCACCGCCCGGAGAACGCCGCCGGCCCCCTGCCCACGGTCGTGTGGACGCACGGTGGCGGGTGGGTCTCGGGCAGCAAGGAGCAGGTCGCGAGCTACGCGAGGATCGTCGCGAGCCACGGGTACACGGTCGTCGCGGTCGACTACTCCATCGCGCCCGGCGCGACCTACCCCACACCGCTGTTCGAGCTCAACGACGCGCTCGCGTACGTGACCGAGCATGCCGACGAGCTGGGCGTCGACCCTGAACGGATCGTCCTCGCGGGCGACTCGGCAGGGTCCCAGATCAGCGCGCAGGTCGCGGCCGCGGTCACGAGCCCGGCCTACGCGCAGGGGCTGGGCCTCGACCCCGCGATCGGGCCCGACCAGCTCGCAGCCGTGGTGCTGCACTGCGGCGCGTACGACATGTCGCTCGTCGACACCTCGACGGGCGGCGCGAGCGCCTGGTTCCTCGAGACGGTCCTGTGGGCGTACGCGGGCACCAAGGACTTCGCCGACGACCCTCGCTTCGCCGCCGCGTCGGTCGCGCAGCACGTGACCGCGGCGTTCCCGCCCGCGTTCCTCACG
>NZ_JBHXBO010000215.1:0-7119 GCF_042726775.1 Oerskovia sp. NPDC060287 | reverse complement strand
GTCTACGTCAGCCGGTACGTCGACGGGGAGATCCGGGTCACCGACGTCGCGGACGGACCGCCGCGCGACGCAGCGCGGCCCCGCGCCGCCCCGCTCCACCGCCGCGCCGCACGTTTGCCCTCGTCGCGCGGCGTCTGTCACCATCTGCCGGGGCGTCGACGACGACGCCTCGTCTGTCGTCGAGAGGTAGTCGACCATGCTCGCGCACCTTGGTCGGGTCACGGTCCGTCACCGAGTTCTCGTCCTGGCCCTGTGGGCCACGCTCGCTCTCCTGGGGGCGGTGGTCGGCGGCGGGGTCTTCGACCGCACGACCGCGGTCGACAGCCTTCCGGCCGGTGCGCCCGCCGCACAGGCTCAGGCGTTGCTCGACGAGCTCGACCCGCAGGGCGAGACGCTCACCGCGGTCGTCGGCGGCGTCGACTTCTTCACCCCCTCGCTCGTCGAGAGCGCGTACCGCGTCATGCAGGAGGTGCGCGAGATCCCGGGGGTCCTGGAGGTCACGGACGCGTTCACGTCCGGCGGCCTCGTCTCGGACGACGGGTTCAGCTCGCTCGTCGTGGTCGAGCTCGAGCGGGACCTCACGGACGCCCAGGCGCTCGAGGTCGGGGACCGCGTGGCCGCGACCCTGCAGACCCTCGACGCGCCCGAGGTCGTCGTGGGCGGGGAGCTCATGGCCGAGCGGACGTTCGCCGACATCGCCACGGCCGACGCGGTCGTGGGCGAGTCGGTCGCTCTCGTGGTGCTGTGCGTGGTCCTCGTGCTCGTGCTGGGCGGCCTGCGGGCCGGCCTGCTGCCCGTGGCCGCCGCGCTCGCCTCGATCGCGGCCTCCCTCCTTGCGCTGAGCGCCCTGGCCGGTGCCGTCCCCGTGAGCGAGTTCGCGGTCAACGTGGTGACCCTCCTGGGCCTCGGTCTCGCCGTCGACTACAGCCTCCTGGTCATCGTGCGGTTCCGGGAGGAGCGCGAACGGGCCCCTGAGTCGACGCTCGAGGAGCTGCTGTCCAGGACCGTGTCGACCGCGGGCCGGGCGGTCCTCGTCTCGGGGCTCGCGGTCGCCTCGGCGCTCACGGGGCTGCTCGTCCTCGCCGACCCGCTCCTCGCGAGCATGGCGCTGGGCGGCCTGCTCGTGGTCGGTCTGACGACCGTCGCGGGGCTCACGCTCGTCCCCGCCCTGGTCGCGGTGCTGCACGCCTCGATCCCTGCCCCGCGGACCCGGACCTGGGCCCGACGCCGGACGGGGACGGGAGCCGGGCTGCTCGCGCGGTCGGCGTCGTTCGCCCAGCGCCGGCCGGTCGCGGTGACCCTGGGCTCAGCGGCCGTCCTCCTGCTCCTGAGCGCCCCTCTGGCCTCGCTCGCGCTGGGGAGCTCGGACGCCCGGTCGCTGCCGCCGGGAACCCCGGAGCGGGTCGCGCAGGAGAAGATCGAGCAGGACTTCGACGTCCTGGGGGTCCAGCCGGTCACGCTCGTCCTGGGGGCGTCCGTCGAGGACCCGCAGGTCCGGTCGCTGCTCGACGCGCTCTACGCGTCGCCCGGCGTCGAGGACGTCCGGCACCTCGAGGACTTCCCGGCGGACGTGACGGTCGCGGAGGTGACCCCCGAGGGCACGGCCACGGGTGAGGAGGCGCAGTCCGTGGTCCGGTACGTCCGTGGCCTCGACGTGCCGTTCTCGGTGCAGGTCGCGGGGCCGGCGGCCGAGCTCGTCGACGCGACCCAGCAGTCCCGGGACCGGCTCCCGTGGGCCTTCGCCGCGGTCGTGCTGCCGGCCATGCTCCTGCTGGGCTGGCTCACGCGGTCGGTCGTGGTCCCGCTCAAGGCGCTGGTCCTGAACCTGCTCGCGCTGACGGCCTCGCTCGGGGTGCTCGTCGCGATCTTCCAGTGGGGCTGGGGAGCTCGGCTCCTGGGCTTCGAGCCCACGGGCACGATCGACGCCACGAGTCCCGCGCTGCTGTTCGTCTTCCTGTTCGGTCTGTCGATGGACTACGAGGTGTTCCTCCTCGCGCGCATCGCGGAGGAGTGGCGCCGACGGACCGGGGACGACCGCCGCGCGAACGACCGTGCCGTCCTCGCGGGCATCGTGGCGTCGGGTCCCGTCATCACGGTCGCGGCCGTGTCGATCGGGATCGTGTTCGCGGGCTTCGCGCTGGGGGACCTCGTGGCCATGAAGGAGATCGGTGTGGGGATGGCCGTCGCGGTCCTGCTCGACGTCACGATCGTCCGCGGCCTGCTCCTCCCGGCCTCGATGTCGCTCCTGGGGCGCTGGAACTGGTGGCTCCCCGGCGGGCGGAGGGGCCCTGCCCGCGGCACCGAGCCGGACGGGGCGCGCGGCGAGGAGTCCTCGCCGCGCACCCTCGTGGGCAGCGGTGCGTCAGCAGGCGCCGGCCGGGGCTGACGGCACGGCCAGCAGGAAGCCGGGGGCCGCGAGGCCCTCGCGGGCGAAGGCTCCGGCCACGGCGTCCGCGACAGCGGACGCGCGCTCGGCCGGGACCAGTGCGATCGCCGAGCCGCCGAACCCGCCACCCGTCATGCGGGCCCCCAGGGCGCCGGCCTCGCGCGCGGCCTCGACCGCCACGTCGAGCTCGAGCGCGGAGACCTCGTAGTCGTCGCGCAGGGACGCGTGGGACGCGTCCATGAGCGGCCCGACGTCGGAGGCTCGCCCTGCGCGCAGCAGCGCCACCAGGTCCTGGGTCCGGGCGATCTCCGTGACGACGTGGCGCACACGGCGGCGCGAGACGTCGTCGGGCAGGCGGTCGAGCGCCGCGCCGAGAGCCTCGGCGAACGCGGCCTCGTGGGCCGCGCGGTCGCCCGTGGCGGCAGCCGCACCGGCGACCGAGTCTGCGAGCTCACGCAGGTTCGCGAGGCCCAGGGTCGCGGCGGCCGCCTCGCACGTCGCGCGGCGCTGGGCGTACTGGCCGTCGACGAGCGCGTGCTCGGCCCGGGTGTCGATCACGAGCAGCGCGAGCCCCTCGGCCGCGAGGTCGAACGGGATCTGCTCGACCGCGTCGACCGGGTCGAGACCCGGGCGGCAGTCGAGGAGCAGCGCGTGACCCGGGGCGCAGCGCAGCGAGGCCGACTGGTCCATGCCGCCGGTCGGGGCGCCTGCGACCTCGTTCTCGGCGCGGATCGCGGCGGCCGCGAGGGTCGCACGTCCCGCATCGGTGGCAGCCAGCCCCAGACCCGCGACGTCGTCGATCCCGACCGCGACCGAGCACTCGAGCGCGGCCGACGACGACAGGCCCGCACCGTAGGGCACGCACGAGTCGACCACGGCGTCGAAACCACGGATGGTCCCGGCCGAGCGGCCCGTCTCCTCGAGGTGCTGTCCGAGCGCCCACGCGACCCCGGCCACGTACGCGGCCCAGCCGGTCACGGCTCCCGGTGCGACGTCCTCGAGCCGCCCGGTCCAGGCCGCGCCCGGCTCTTGGGCCGAGGCGAGGCGAACGACCGAGTCGGTCCGGGGGCGCAGCGCGACGTACGTGCGGTGGGGGAGCGCGATGGGCAGGCACAGCCCGGCGTTGTAGTCGGTGTGCTCGCCGATGATGTTGACGCGCCCGGGGGCGGCGTAGACGCGGACGTCCGACGCGCCGTCCGCCTCGTCCCCGCCTTCCGTGCCGTCCGCGGGGTACGCCGCCGCGAAGGCCTGCCGGACACGGTCCGCGCCGACGTCGTCGGGCCAGGACTCGACCCACTGCGCGGCCGGGGCCGGGGCGAGCGCCTGCAGGCGCGCCGCGATCCGCTCGGGGGTCGTGTCGCTGACCCACGCGCCCATGCCCGACTCCGAGCCCGCGAGGTACTTGAGCTTGCCCGGTGCGCGCAGCACCGAGAAGACCTGCAGGTGCAGGCGCGAGAGCTCGCGCCCTTCGCGCACCGGGGCCTGGTGCCACGCCGCGATGTAGGGCAGGGGGACGGGGGCGCCGTCGGGCCCCTCGAAGAACAGGTCGAGGCGGCGCAGGAGCTCGAGGTAGGTCACCGCGAGGTCGTCGCGCTCGGCGTCGGTGAGCGCGGGCAGGTCGGGCACGTCGCGGCGCGGCGCGACGTGCACCTCGACGGGCCACCGGGCCGCGAAGGGCACGTAGGCGACCCAGTGCTCGGTCTCCAGGACGATCCGGCGGCCGTCCGCGAGCTCGGCGTCGAGGACGTCGCGCAGCAGGTTGCCGCCCGTGCGCTCGTGGTGCGCGCGGGCCTGGTCGAGCATCGCGCGCGTCTTGGGCGTGATGTACGGGTAGCCGTAGATCTGGCCGTGCGGGTGGTGCAGGGTGACGCCGATCTCCTGGCCGCGGTTCTCGAAGCAGAAGACCTGCTCGACGCCGGGCTCGCGTCCGAGGGCCTCGGTGCGGTCGGCCCACGCGTCGATGATGGTGCGCACGCGCTGCGGGGGCAGCGCGCCGAACGACGAGGAGTGGTCGCTCGAGAAGACGATGACCTCGCAACGGCCCGACGCCGGTGCGCGGGTCTCGAGCGTGCCCTCGCCCTCGAGCGCTCCTTCGGCATCGGAGACGCCCGGCACGAACTGCAGCGAGGGGAAGCGGTTCTCGAAGACCACGACGTCGTAACCGGTGTCCGGGACCTCGCCGTCCGAGTACGCGGCGCCGGGGCGCGCCGGGCACAGCGGGCACGAGTCGGCGGCCGGCAGGAACGTGCGGTTCATGCGGTGCGCGGCCATCGGGATCCAGTCGCCGGTCAGCGGGTCGAGGCGCATCTCGGGGCCCGTATAGGGGTGCTCGTGCCCGTCGGGGCCGGTGACGGCGGCGAACCGGTCGCCCAGCGGGCGGGGGTCGTCGAGCCGCCGCGTGAGCTCGCCCGAGACGTACGCGGGCGAGTCGTCGAAGTAGACGAGCTCGCGGCCGTCGGCCAGGCGGGTCGGGGTGCGGCGCAGGTGCTGGTTCATCGGGAGGTACGACCGTCCTGGGGTGCGGGGGTGGATGGGGTTCGGGGGAGCCGGGTCGGCTCGTCGCGCGAGGCGACCACGAGCTGCTCGACGACGTCGCGCGCGGCCTCCTGGTCGGTCGAAGGGAGCGCGTCGTCGGTCACGAGCACGTCGACCTGGTCGAGCCGCGCGAAGACGCTCAGGCCCGTGGTGCGCCACTTGGTGTGGTCGGCGAGCACGACCGTGCTTCCGGCCATCGCGACGAGGGCGCGGTTCGTCGCGGCCTCGTCGAGGTTGGGCGTCGTGAGCCCCGCCTCGACGCTCACGCCGTGCGCGCCCAGGAAGGTCTGGTCGACGCGCAGGCTCGCGAGCGCGGCCTCGGTGAGGGGGCCGACCAGGGCGTCCGACGGCGTGCGCGAACCGCCCGTGAGCACGGTCTCGAGCTGAGGGTCGCCCGCCCGGTGCAGGGCCTCGGCGACCGGGAGCGAGTTGGTCACGACGGTCAGAGGGCGCAGGCTCGGGTCCGCCGCGATCTCGACCGCGAGCAGGTGGGTCGTGGTGCCGGCCGACAGGGCGATCGAGGAGCCGGGGGAGACGAGACGGACGGCGGCGCGGGCGATCGCACGCTTCTCGTCGAGGGCGAGCGCGCTCTTGGCCTCGAACCCGGGCTCGTGCGACGTGGCCTGCGGGGAGACCGCGCCCCCGTGGACCTTGCGGAGCAGTCCCTGCTCGGCGAGCTCGAGGAGGTCACGTCGCACGGTCATGTCGGAGACGCCGAGCTCCTGGGTGAGGTCCGCGATCCGGACGGCGCCGTGGTCGCGGAGCCCCGCGAGGATGCGTTCGTGGCGCTGGGAGGCGAGCATGCTGCCATGGTGACACATTCGAACAGAAAGCAACAAGAGCGAACATTGCCGCGACGGGCGTACGCGCCCCGGGACGCACGACGGCCGCCCACCCCGTGAGGTGGACGGCCGCGTGCTCGTCGGTCCGCGCCGATCAGTAGCGGATGGCGTCGATCACCTTGACCCGTACCGCGACGAGCGCGGGGATCAGCCCGGCGAGCGCGCCGACGCTCACCGCGGCGACCATGCCCGTGACGGCTGCCGAGGCCGGGAAGCCCGGACGGTCCTGGACGGTCGAGCCCATGAGGGTGTCGAGCGGGACGTTGTGCAGGATCACGATCGCGAGCGAGACGCCCACGACCCCGGCCACGATCGTGGCGACGACGCTCTCCATGAGCACCGAGAAGAAGACGCGCCCGGACGAGGCGCCGAAGCTGCGTCGGATGCCGATCTCACGGATCCGGTACCGGACGGTCACGAGGGCGATGTTGACGAGCCCCAGTCCACCGAGCAGCAGGGCGATCGTGCTGACCCCGAGGATGAGCCACTTGGTCGCGCCGTCGATCATGCCCATGTCGGGGCTGTCCATGCGGCTGACCTCGACCTGCGTCCCGGGGATCGCACCCGTGAGGTCGCGGCGGACGGCTTCGGTGAGCACGTCGGCCGTGTCCGTGGGGACCCAGAGCTCGAGCGACGGTGCGCCGGAGTTCACGAGCGACGTGGGGGAGGCCCACCGAAGGTGGGACTCCACGAGCATGTAGGCGGCAGGTCCCTCGCCGGGCCAGCTGTCCGGATAGGTGCCGACGATCGTCGCGAGGACAGGGTTCTCGCCGCCGATGACGATGGTTGGGTGGTCCGCGATGCGCTGGCCCAGGGCCTCGAGGAAGGCGTGGTTGACCACGAGGGCAGGCGACAGGTTCTCCGCGTCGGCCTCGGTGAACCAGCGCCCGCCGTCCACCACGAACCGGTGCATGGTCGCCCAGTCGGCGCTCACCGCGTTGGTCTGGGTCTCCATGGTCCCGCCCGGGAACCGGAAGGGGGTCTGGGCCCACATGACCATCGAGGAGTGCTCGACCTCGTAGCGTGCCGTGATGTCGTCGTACGCCGCGACGTACTCCTCCACGCCCGGCATCTCCTGGCCCGTGGGCCAGGCCGAGACGTTGAGGGTCGCGGGTCGCCCGCCCCAGCGCTCGTTGGACTCGGCCGAGACCTGGCGCAGCATGTCGCCGGCCGCGGTGATGGTCGTGATCGCGCAGACCGCCACGGCCACACCGATCAGGGCGAGCAGCACGCGGAGCTTGTGGACGCGGAGCTCGTCCCAGGCCTCCGCCAGGGCGCCGAAGAACCCGGTCACGAGGCCACCACCGAGTCGCCGAAGAGGTCGTCGAGGGTGCTGCCGGGGCCGGCCCCGGGGCC
>NZ_JBHXBO010000214.1:0-7125 GCF_042726775.1 Oerskovia sp. NPDC060287 | reverse complement strand
GGACCTTGCGGTCCCGGGGCCCTCACGTTCGTGCTCAGCGGCCTGAGGTCAGGCCGGGCGATCGATCAGCGCTCACCCGTGCGGTAGCGGGGAGCCTTGCGCTCGCCGCCACGCTCGGGACGCTCGTCGTAGCGACCGGCCGGGCCGTGGCCCGAGTGACCGCCCGAGTAGCCGCCCGAACGGGGAGCGGAGCCACCGGCGCGCGGTGCGCGGCTGCCCTGGGGCGCGCCCTGGTCGACCTGGATGCGCAGCGACTTGCCGGCGACACGCGCCCGCGAGATGCGGTCGATCGTCGCCGAGTCGAGCGGGGTCGCGATGTCCACGAGGGAGAAGCTCGGGAAGATGTCGATCTTGCCGAGGTCCTTGCCGTTGAGGCCACCCTCGTTCGTCAGGGCGCCGACGATGCCGGACGGCTGAGCGCCGTGCGTGTGACCGACGGCCAGGCGGTAGCGGGTACCGACGACGTCGCGGCGGATGCCACGCTCGCCGCCACGACCACCCTCGCGCGGACCGCGCGAGTCACGGTCGCCGTAGGGGCGCGACTCGCGCTCACGGCGGGCGTTCTTGGCCTCGGCGCGCTGCGCCTCGAAGAGCTCCTGCTCCTCGCGGGCCTTGGGGCCGTCGTCGCCGACCGACAGGGCCACCAGGACGGCAGCCAGGTCGATCGGGTCCACGTCCGACTCAGCGACGTACGCCGCGACGAGGTCGCGGTACATCGACAGACGGCCGGCGGCCTGACGCTCGGCGACCTGACCGAGGATGCGGCGCGCCTTGTGCGCGGAGACGTCCGCGGGGGAGGGCACGTCGACCTCTTCGAGCGTCGCGCGGATCGTCTTCTCGATGAACTTCAGGCGGTTGCGCTCGCCCGGCGTCACGAAGCTCAGGGCCTCGCCCGTACGACCGGCACGGCCCGTACGACCGATGCGGTGCACGTAGGCCTCAGGCTCGCCCGGCAGGTCGAAGTTCACGACCAGGCCGATACGGTCCACGTCCAGGCCGCGCGCCGCGACGTCCGTCGCGACCAGCACGTCCAGGGCGCCCGAGCGCAGACGCTCGACGATCTTCTCGCGGTCCTTCTGCGCCACGTCACCCGAGATCGTGGCCGCCGAGATGCCGCGCTCGACGAGAGCCGAACCGACCTCCTCGGCCGCGCCACGGGTACGGGTGAACACGATCGCCGCGTCCGCGTCCGACGTCGCGAGCACGCGCACCAGGGCACCGGTCTTGTGACGGAACGGCACGACCGAGTACGTCTGACGCACCGAGGTCACCGTCGAGGACTGGCGGGTGACCGCGATCTCGACCGGGTCGTTCAGGTGCTGGGCGGCCACGCGACGGATCGGGGCCGGCATGGTCGCGGAGAACAGGGCGACCTGACGCTCGCGCGGAGCCTGACCGAAGATCTTCTCGACGTCCTCGGCGAAGCCCATGCGCAGCATCTCGTCGGCCTCGTCCAGGACCAGGTAACGGATGTCGTCGAGCACGAGGCTGCGACGCTCCAGGTGGTCCATCACACGGCCGGGGGTCCCGACGACGATCTGGGCGCCACGCTGCAGCGCACGCTGCTGAGGCTGGTACGGCGAGCCGCCGTAGACCGCGACGACCTCGATGCCCGGCACGTGCTTGGCGAAGCTCTCGATGGCCTCGGCGACCTGCATCGCGAGCTCACGCGTCGGAGCCAGGACCAGACCCTGGACCCGGCCCAGGTTCGGGTCGATCGCAGCCAGCATCGGCAGACCGAACGCGGCCGTCTTGCCCGTACCGGTCTGGGCGACGCCCGTGATGTCACGCCCCGAGAGCAGCGCGGGGATCGCCCTCTCCTGGATGGCGGAAGGAACGGTGAAGCCCAGGTCCGTCACGGCCTGGAGGATGTTCGTGGGCAGACCGAGGTCCGCGAACGTGGGGCCCGACTGCTCGGCAGGAGCCGGCGTCTGGGCGGAGTCGACCTGGTCCGAGGCGTACGAGGGCGCAGAGGTGTCAAGAGACATAGAGATGTGTTCAACCGTTTCGCTGAGGGTGGGAGTTACGCGTGGTTGCCAAGTCGGCTCTCCACTGGCCGCACTCCCGAACACACACCGGTGACTCGCCCGCTCAGCAAAGCGGCGGGCCACACTCACACGAACACGCGGGAACAGCGACGAACTCCAGATTGTGCTGCCAGTCTACGCGACACCCGTCCCCCGCAGGGTGCCGAGCCCCGGTGACCTCCACCACAAGGCCCCCGGACACCCCAGAACCCGCCCGGGCGCACGCGAACCAGCACACACACAACGGCCCGCGCGCGAACCAAGTTCCGCAACGCCGCTGTCGCACACACCACGTCCCACACAAAACAGGTCAAACCCGGAAGAACACCCCGAGTAGCCCCTCAAGTGCCCCACCAAACAGCCCCCACGCCCCTAGGATGACCACCCGTAGGATGAAGACGGACAAGCGATGCGCAAGACGCAGTGAGCAACGGACGGTGGGCGTGGCAGCAGGGCAAGAGGTCAGCTCACGCGTCCTCACCATCCCCAACGCCATCAGCTTCCTCCGACTCGCCCTCGTCCCCCTCTTCGCCGTCCTCATCGTCCGCGGCGACGACGCCTGGGCGCTCGCGGTCCTGGCGATCTCCGGGGCGTCGGACTGGCTCGACGGCGTCCTCGCGCGCCGCCTGAACCAGGTCACCAAGCTCGGGCAGATGCTCGACCCGGCAGCCGACCGGCTCTTCATCTTCGTGACGCTCCTCGGCCTCGCCTGGCGCGACGTCGTTCCCTTGTGGCTCGTGCTCGTCATCGTGGCCCGGGACCTGACGCTGCTGGCTCTGCTGCCGGCGCTCACGCGGCACGGGTACGGCCCGCTGCCCGTGAGCTTCGTCGGCAAGGCCGCCACGTTCGCGCTGCTCTACGCCTTCCCCCTGCTCCTGCTCGCCGAGAGCCCGGGCGCACTGGGCGCCACGGCCTCGATCATCGGCTGGGCGTTCACCTGGTGGGGCGTCGGCCTCTACTGGCTCGCCGGGTTCCAGTACGTCCGCCAGACCCGACAGCTCCTCGCCCCCAGCCACCGCCCCGACCCTCAGGACACGGCCGCAGGATGACCAACGCCCCCCGCAACGACGCGCCCGCGACCCGCCGCCCCCCACGGGTCGACGCATCGATGACCTTGCTGACCGAGGTCATGGACCGCCCGCTCGACCCCGGCTACGCCGAGGCCGCCGCGCGCCGCGCGAGCGGCCAGGAGCAGTCGAAGGGCCCCCGCGCCTGGCTCCTCGTCGTGACGCTGGGCATCCTGCTCGGCTTCGTCACGACGACGGCCACGGTCGACCTCAGGGCTCCCCAGGGATCGGCGATCGCCGCCCGGCAGGTTCTCGAGGACGAGATCACCGATCGTCGCGAGACCGTCGACGAGCTCACCGCACGGGCCACGGCCCTGAGCGAGGAGACCGAGGCCCTCCAGAACGTCGCGCTCTCCGACGTCGACCCTGCCCTCCTGGAGTCCCTCAAGGTCGACGGCGTGACCAACGGTTCGATCGCGGTGACGGGGCCGGGGATCGTCGTGACGCTCAAGGACGCGCCGGCAGGGCTCGGGGCGTCCGACGAGGACTCGTTCCAGAAGAAGGTCCAGGACATGGACCTCCAGCACGTCGTCAACGGCCTCTGGGCCTCGGGGGCGGAAGCGATCGCGATCAACGGCCAGCGCCTGACCCCCCTCAGCGCCGTGCGCAGCGCGGGCGAGGCGATCCTCGTGGACCTCCAGCCGCTGATCGGCCCGTACCGCGTCGAGGCGATCGGGGATCCGGACACCCTCGAGACCGCGTTCGCCCGGTCTGCCGCGCAGGACTACCTGATGACCATCAGCCAGGCCTGGGGCATCCAGCAGAGCCGCGTCGCGCAGAGCAAGCTCTCGCTGCCCGGCAACGGGGTGCAGCGCCTCTACTACGCGTACGCCGTAGACTCCACCGCAACCGGGGGCGACGAGCCCACGGGCACCGACAGTTCACCCGCAGAGCAGGAGAGCACGGAATGATCGCAGTCGTCGGACTGGTCCTGGGCGTCGTGGCGGGGCTCGTGCTCCAGCCCACCGTGCCCGTAGCGCTCCAGCCCTACCTGCCCATCGCGGTGGTCGCCGCGCTCGACGCTCTCTTCGGCGGCCTGCGCGCCATGCTCGACGGACTGTTCGACGACAAGGTCTTCCTCGTCTCGTTCCTGTCCAACGTCGTCGTGGCAGCGCTCATCGTCTTCCTCGGCGACCAGCTCGGCGTGGGCACGCAGCTCTCGACCGGTGTCGTCGTCGTCCTCGGCATCCGCATCTTCTCCAACGCCGCCGCCATCCGCCGGCACCTGTTCAAGGCCTAGGACCCGCGATGGCGAAGAACCCGACGCCCGACGACGCCCCGCTGCCCGAGGACTCCTCAGTCGAAGACATCTCGCCCGAAGGCGCCGTGGCAGCGACGCCCGAGCCCGTCCCGTCCACGGACGAAGCCGAGACCGCTGACGCACCCGACGGCGTCGAGGAGGTCGAGCCCGGCGACGCAGCACCGCACGAGGCCGGCGTGGAGCCCGAGGCCCCGGAGCCGCCCGTCTCGTCCGACGGTCAGGTCGACGGTCGCGCAGACGGCGCGTCCGACGACCCCGGCGCCACGGGCCGCCTTCCCGACGCCGCCCCCGCCGCGACGGCCTCGACGCCCGAACCGGTCACCGAGGCCGTCGTGCAGGCTCGCTACGGGCCGCCGGCGGTCACGGGTGCCGTCGAGGCGGTCTCCGCCGCCCCGCCCGGGACGACCAGCGCGCCCGCGGACGCCCCAGCGCCCGGCGGTGAGCACGCCGTCGGGCAGGACGACGCGGCGGAGCCGCAGTCCCCGCCGCACCCACGCCCGACGCCGCACGGTCGCCACGAGGCGGCGGCGACGCCTTCTGCCGGCTCTTCTGGGGGATGGTCCAAGCTCGGGCACGCGATGCGTCCCCAGCTCACCCGCTCCAAGCTGCTCGCAGGTCTGCTGTGCGCGCTCCTCGGCTTCGCGCTCGCCGTCCAGGTGAGCCAGACGCAGGAGCAGCAGCTCTCGTCGCTGCGCCAGAGCGACCTCGTGCGTCTCCTCGACGAGGTCACGCAGCGCGCGAACGAGCTCGAGGAGCGGGTCGCGACCCTCCAGTCGACACGGGACGAGCTCAAGTCGGGTTCGGGGCAGCAGCAGGCAGCTCTCGAGCTCGCACAGAAGCAGTCCGAGTCGCAAGGGATCCTCTCGGGCCGCCTGCCGGCGGAGGGAACGGGGATCGAGCTGTCGATCGTCGAGCCCGGCCAGCCGCTCACGGCCCCCAAGCTGTTCAACATCCTCGAGGAGCTGCGCAACGCAGGAGCCGAGGTCATCGAGGTCAACGGCGTCCGTCTCGTCACGAGCAGCTACTTCGAGGACAGGGACGGGGGGATCGTCGTCGACGGCCAGAAGATCACCTCGCCGTACCGGTGGAAGGTGATCGGCGACCCGTCGACGCTCGAGACGGCCCTCGAGATCCCCGGCGGGGCCATGGCCACGGTCCGGACCGCCGGTGCCGTGCCGACGATCACCCAGAAGGAGCTCGTGACCGTCGACGCGACGCGTGAGCCGCAGGCTCCGCAGTTCGCGACGCCGGTCCCCGCCGAGGACGGCAGCTGACCCTCGTCATGCCTCCTGACGTGCACGGATTCTTCTCTCGGACCCGTCCGTCGGGGTAGGTTGGTCGCGTTGGGCGGCATTCCTCCGCCTCGCCGCGTTCCCTGTACCCGGGAGACCGGTAGGTGTAGTAACTTCCCCCCAAGGTATTTTGCTCTGAATGCGTAAAAACTCCCGAGGAGGCGAGATGACCACTCCAGGTGAATCTGCGGAGCCGCGCCGGGGAGGCAGCGATACGACCGTCACGTTCGGACGAATCGAGCTTCCGATCGACGACGGCCTGCAGCCGGGCAGCCTCACTGCTGAGGAACAGACCGCCATCTCGGCACTGCCGCGCCATTCCGCGCTGCTCGTCATGCAGCGGGGACCCGCCGTCGGCTCGCGCTTCCTGCTGGACGCCGACAGGGTCGTCGCTGGTCGCAGCGAGCACGCGGACATCTTCCTCGACGACGTCACGGTCTCGCGCAAGCATGCCGAGTTCGTGCGCGAAGGGGGACAGTTCGTCGTGCGTGACATCGGCTCCCTCAACGGGACCTACGTGAACCGCAACCGGGTGGATGCCGTGAACCTGGTGACCGGCGACGAGGTCCAGATCGGCAAGTACCGACTGACCTTCTATGCCAGCCCCGTCCTGGACGAGCCCGCGGGCCCGGCGGAAGGTGCGGCAGAGCACCCGTGAACCAACCGGCACGTTCCCCCTGGGGACACGAGGACCGGTTCGGCGGGACCGGTGCGCACGCCGCCCGGGCCCTGGCGGACCACGAGGTCGAGGACTCCACCGAGAGATGGCCTCACGGCATCTCGCGGCGCGCGACCATGCGTATCTCGGACGTTCTGCGAGCCCTGCGTACGGAGTTCCCCGGCGTCAGCCACTCCAAGCTGCGCTTCCTCGAGGAGCAGGGCCTGATCGACCCCGAGCGCACGCCGTCGGGCTACCGCCAGTACAGCCCGGCCGACGTCGAGCGTCTGAGGTACGTCCTGCTCGAGCAGCGCGACCGTTACCTCCCGCTCAAGGTCATCAAGGAGAACCTGGCGGCTCTGGACGAGGGCGAGGTCGTGGAGAACCCCGCGCCTCGTCTCGCGACGAGCGGGGGCGAGCCCGAGCGTGCGGCCACGCGGCAGAAGTACACCGTCGCGACCCTCGCCTCGACCGCCGAGGTGGACGTCTCGCTCGTCGAGGGGCTCATCTCCGCGGGAGTGCTTCGCCAGGCGCCCGGGGGGCAGCTCGACGCCTGGTCGCTCGAGGTCGTCCAGCTCGCGGCCGCGCTGTCCGAGTACGGGATCGAACCGCGACACCTCCGTCTCCTGCGCACGTCGGCCGATCGGCACGTCGGTCTGGTCGAGCAGGTCGTCGCGCCGTGGCGTAGCCAGCAGAGCGCCTCGGCCCGCGCTCACGCCAGCGCTCTGGCCGGCGAGGTCGGCGAGCTCTTCGCCAAGCTGCACACCGTCTGGGTCCGCCAGGGAGTGGGCGACCTCACGAACTGAGGCACAGTTCACCT
>NZ_JBHXBO010000213.1:0-7140 GCF_042726775.1 Oerskovia sp. NPDC060287 | reverse complement strand
TTCCGAGGAATCCGGACGCCCACCGCACGGTCGTCGAGCACCGGCGCTGGGCTCGGCGGCGGGGTCAGGTGCGACGTGTCGCCGGGACCACCGGAGCCTCGGCCGCCGCCTCGGCGGCCTCGACCACCGCCTCAGCGGCCGCGACGACCCCGAGCTCGGAGACGTCGGAGACCACGACCAGCTCGTCGGCCTGCGCGTCCTCGCCCGCATCCCCTGTGTCCGAGCCCGCGACGTCGTCGGCCGCGGCCGGTACGGCCCGCAGCGAGCGGCTCAGGCTCAGCAGGAGCAGGCCAGCGACCGAGATGACCCCGAACATGACCGCGGCCATGGTGATGGTGACGTCGCCGCCGATCAGCCCGGTCAGGGGCGCGATGCCCGCGCCGACGCCGAACTGCATGGCGCCCAGCAGGGCCGCCGCGCTGCCCGCGCGGTGGGCGTTGCGCTCGAGGGCGACCGCGGGGACCGACGGCATGACGAACCCGGCCGTGCCCAGCGTCAGGACGATCAGGGCGACCAGGACGGGGAGCCCCGCGCCGCTCAGGGTCGCGGCGAGCAGCCCTGCCGACAGGACCATGCCGACCGGCACGATCACGCGCAGGATCTGCTCGGGCGTCACGCGTCCGACGAGCGCGCCGTTGACCTGGCTGCCGATCGTCACGGACACCGCGCCCGCACCGAAGATGATCGCGTACTGCTGCGCGCTCAGGCCGAACTGCTCCTGGAACACGAACGTCGACGCCGAGATGTAGGTGAACATCGCGGCCATGTAGAAGCCGCCGAGCAGAGCGAGGCCGAAGAACGACCAGTCGCGCACGAGCGACCCGTAGGAGCGCAGGGCAGCCGACGTGCCACCCGTCCGCCGCAACTCGGGGGGCAGCGACTCCTTGAGCCGCAGGGCCGCGAGGACCAGCAGCAGCACGCCGAACACCGCGAGGGCCACGAACATCAGGCGCCACGAGCCCATGCGCAGGAACTGGGCCCCGATGGTCGGGGCCAGGATCGGCGCTACCCCCACGACGAGCATGAGTCGCGCGATGACCTTGCCGACCTGGAAGCCTTCGAAGTTGTCGCGCACGATCGCCATCGACAGGACCATGCCGGCCGCGGCCGTGAGGCCTTGGACGAACCGGAGCGCGGTGAGCATCTCGACGGACTGGACGAACACGATCCCGGCCGAGGCCAGGACGTAGAGCGAGAGCGCGGTCAGCAGCGGGAGTCGGCGACCGATCGCGTCGGAGATCGAACCGATGAGAAGCTGACCCAGCGCGAGTCCGGCGAGGGTCGCGGTCAGGGTGAGCTGGATGCGGGACTCGGTCGTGCCGAGCTCCCGGACGATCTGCGGGAAGGCCGAGAGGTACAGGTCGATCGTGAGCGGGCCGATCGCGGTGAGCGCCGAGAGGAGCAGCACGAAGCCGACGGTGATGCGGGTGGCGCGGGTGGGGCGTGAAGCCGGAAGGGCTGACGGTGCTGACGGGTGGGAGACCGCGTCAGGGGTGGACGACGCTGGTGCTGGGGTGGCCATGACTGCGGCAACCCGCGCTGCCGGGTCGTTGTTCCCGGACGGCGTACGGCGTCCGGTGGCTGAGACGGGGCGCTGCCGTCGCGTGCGCGGCGCGCCCCGTCCTGCCGGTGGGGTCAGCCCTCGGCGCGCGCGTCGCGCCAGGCGACCCACTGCTCGACGAGCGAGAGGTCGTAGTCGGGTCCGCTGACCCCGACCGTCAGGAGCGTCGCGCCGAGGCCCACGAGCTCGTCGCCCACCTCGGCGGGCGGACGGTTCACCGCGACGGACCGCTCGACGAGCGAGGCGGTGTCGCGCCCGACGGCGGCGCCGTGCTCGTCGAGGATCGCGCTCTTGCGGGCGAGCGTCTCGGCGTCGCCGAACGAGTGCCATGCGGTCGCGTGCTCGGCGACGATGCGCAGCGTCTTGCGCTCGCCCCCGCCCCCGACGAGGATCGGGATCTCGCGCGTGGGGGCCGGGTTGGACGCGGCCCAGCGGGCCTTGATGCGGGGGAGCGCGTCGGCGAGGTCCGCGATGCGCGAGCCCGCGGTGCCGAACTCGTAGCCGAACCGGTCGTAGTCCTTCTCGAACCAGCCGGCGCCGATCCCGAGGATCAGGCGGCCGCCCGAGATGTGGTCGACCGTGCGGGCCATGTCCGCGAGGAGCTCCGGGTTCCGGTATCTGTTGCACGTGACGAGCGCGCCGATCTCGACGCGGCTCGTCTGCTCGGCCCACGCGCCGAGCATGGTCCAGCACTCGAAGTGCTTGCCGTCGGGGTCGCCCGAGAGCGGGAAGAAGTGGTCCCAGTTGAAGATCACGTCGACCCCGGCGTCCTCGGCGCGGGCCACCGCGTCACGGATCTGGGGGTAGTCGGCATGCTGGGGCTGGAGCTGGACGCCGATGCGTACGGGACGAGTCATGCCATTCAGCCTAGGCGGCGTGACACCGGGCATGTCGCCGCGAACACGGCGAACCTGCAGGACCCGGGCGCACCGTGACGCCGTCCGGCGTGAGCGACACCGCAGGTCACGGATCCGCATCGTCCGCGGCATCGTCCGGTCTCGCCACCTACTGTGGGCGGATGAAGCGATGGTGGTGGTTGATCGGCGGGCTCGTCGTCCTGGTGCTCGTTCTCGTCGTGGTCGACCGCGTCGCGGTGCGCGTGACCGAGGGCGCCGCGGTGCGGTCCATGGAGCAGGAGGACGTCGAGCTCACGGACGCGAACCTCGACATCCAGGGCTTCCCGTTCCTGACGCAGGTGGTCGGTGGCGAGCTCGAGCACGTCACGGGCACGGCGGCGACGGCGACGTTCGGCGGGTACACCGTGTCCGACCTGCACATCGACGCCCGCGGAGTCTCGACGAGCGACCCGTACGTCCTGCGGTCGGGCACCGCGACGGGTCTCCTCTCGCCGTCGTCGCTCGACGCGGTCGCGAGCGAGGCGGCCGGGTCCCCGGTCACCTTCACCACGGACGGTGACCTGCTCGTCGCGAGCATGTCGGTCCTGGGCGTGGACCTGTCGGCCAGGCTCACGCCGCGGGTCGACGGCAACACCATCGCGGTCGACGTCGCGTCCCTGACCCTGGGCCCCGCGACGATCACGATCTCCGACCTCCCTCGCCCGATCGCGAACCTGCTGACGAACCTCCAGGTCCCGCTCGACCTCCCGACGGGTGTCACGCTGACCTCGGTCGGGGTCACGGACGGGGCGATCCGGGTCGAGCTGAGCGGGACGGACGTCGCGCTCGCGGACCTCGCGGCGTCGTGAGCCGGGGGCGGTGAGCGGCGTGGTCGGCGACGGGGAAGGGGCGACGCCGCCCGACGCCGCCACGGTCGTCGCGACCCGCCTGGGTGCGCACGGCCTCCGGGGAGCCGGCCTCCCGAGCCTGCGTGACGTCGTCGGGCACCTGGGGGCCGTCCAGTCCCAGGAGTTCCACCCGTCCCTGTGGGGGATCGCGCAGCGCACGGCGGGGACGCCGTCCGCGGCGGCCGCGCGCGAGGCGTTCTCCGCGGGAGACCTGGTGCGCACGCACGTCCTGCGCCCCACGTGGCACACCGTCCTGCCCGACGACGTCCGCTGGCTCCTGCAGCTCACCGCACCTCGGGTGCACCGCCTCAACCGTCCGTACTACCCGGACCTGGGCGGACCCGCGCAGGACGCGGCCGCGACCGACCTGCTCGCCGGCGCGGTCGCGGGTGGCCGGCACCGGACCCGGGCTGAGCTCGCGGCGCTGCTCGCCTCGCACGGGCTGCCCTCGTCCGGCATCCCGTTCACGTACATCCTGATGCGGGCCGAGCTCGACCGGGTCGTGATCAGCGGCGCGCTGCGCGGCAAGCAGCAGACGTACGCGGCGTTCGACGAGCGCGTGCCGGCCGGGTACGGGCCCCTCGGGTCGACGTTCGACGAGGACGCGGCGCTGGCCGAGCTCCTGCGGCGCTACCTGCGCAGCCGCGGGCTCGCGACCGTCAAGGACTTCGCGGGCTGGTCGGGCCTCACGATGACCCGCACGCGGGAGGGGCTCGCGGCGCTGGGGGCAGAGGTCGAGCAGGTCGTCGGGACCGGGGACGCGGCGACCGGGCTGGTCCTCTGGCGGCTGGTCGACGGGCCGCCCCTGATCGGCGCCGCGGGGGATGTACAAGTGGACCTGCTCCAGGGGTACGACGAGTACTTCGTGTCGTACAAGGACAGCCGGGACCTGGCCCGCGACCCGCTCTCGGCAGAGGCGCCTGCCGTCCTTCCGCTCCGGCTGCCCGGCACGGAGGAGTCGCCGTTCCTGCACGTCGTCGCGGTGGACGGTCGGGTCGTCGGGCGATGGCGGCACGTCCTGACCGCACGGTCGCTGCGGCTCGACACCCAGCTCTTCCGGCCGCTGACGCGGGCCGAGCAGCGCGGGTTCTTGGTCCAGGCGGAGCGCCTCGCAGCGCACTGGGACGTGGAGCTCGAGGAGACCTGACCGTCCTGACGGCCGCCGTGGCACGCTGGACCCATGACCGCTCTCGCCCCGGGAACGGCGCTGACCATCGCTGAAGCGGCCGCGTCGTCGGGCCTCACCGTCCACACCCTGCGCTACTACGAGCGCGACGGGCTCATGCTCGACGCGGTCGAGCGCGCCCCGTCCGGGCACCGTCCGGGCACCGTCGCTACACGGCCCGCGACATCGACTGGCTCGTGCTCCTCACGCGGCTGCGTGGCACGGGTATGCCGATCCGCGAGGTGCGCGCCTACGCCGAGCTCGTCCGCGCAGGGCAGGGCAACGAGGCCGAACGTCTGCACCTGCTGCACGCGCACCGTGAGCGCGTGCGCGCCGAGCTCGCGGCCGTGCAGGAGCATCTCGAGGCGATCGTGCGCAAGATCGACGTCTACGAAGGGCGGACCGGGGACCGCTGAGGGGACCGTCCTCTTGACCTCGAGCGCACTCGAAGTCGCAGGCTGGAGTCATGACGGACACCGCGGCAACTCAGCACCTCCCCACCCACACCCTCGGCAGCGCCGAGAACGGGACACTGCTCGAGGTCGGGGCCGTGGGCCTCGGCTGCATGGGCATGTCGGCCTTCTACGGCGCCACGAGCGGCGAGGGCTCGCCCACCGACGAGACCTCGATCGCCACGATCCACCGCGCCCTCGACCTGGGCGTGACCCTCCTCGACACGGCCGACATGTACGGCCCGCACACCAACGAGCGCCTCGTCGGCCGCGCGCTCCGAAGCTCCGGGGTGGCCCGGGACGACGTCGTGGTCGCGACCAAGTTCGGGGTCGCGCGAGCCGGGGCGAGCGCGAGCGACCGGACGATCGACGGACGACCCGAGTACGTGCGCCAGGCCGTCGACGGCAGCCTGCAGCGGCTCGGCCTCGACCACATCGACCTCTACTACCAGCACCGCGTCGACCCCCAGGTGCCCATCGAGGACACCGTGGGCGCCATGGCAGAACTCGTCCAGGCGGGCAAGGTCCGCCACCTCGGCCTGTCCGAGGCCGCGCCCGAGACCATCCGGCGCGCGCACGCCGTCCACCCCCTCACGGCTCTCCAGACCGAGTACTCGCTGTGGTCGCGCGACGTCGAGGCACAGATCCTGCCGACGCTGCGCGAGCTGGGGATCGGGCTCGTCCCGTACTCGCCCCTCGGGCGCGGTTTCCTCACGGGCACCATCTCGTCGGTCGACGGGCTCACCGAGAACGACTACCGCCGGACCAACCCGCGCTTCGTGGGCGACGCGCTCGCCGCGAACCTGGCCCTCGTCGCGCAGGTCCGTGAGCTCGCGGCGGCGCGAGGCATCACCGCGGGGCAGCTCGCACTCGCCTGGGTCCTGGCGCAAGGGCACGACGTGGTCCCGATCCCCGGCACCAAGCGCGTGCGGTACCTCGAGGAGAACGTCGCCGCTGCGGCCGTCGAGCTCTCCCCCGAGGACCTCGCGGAGCTCGACGCTGTGCTCCCGGCCGGGGCCGCGGCGGGTGACCGGTACCTGGACATGTCGCCGCTGAACGGCTGACGACGGGCTGATCGGGTGCGTGCCGGCCGAGGTGCCGGGCGCACCCGGGGGCGGCGGGCCGTCGGGCGCGGTAAGGGCTAGGTGCCGAACCGAAACCCCTCCGTGACGCGAGCGAGACGTATCGCCCCTAGAGTGGCGCGCCACGACGTACCCACCCGATCGGAGCTCTCATGCGCAAGATGCCACTCCTCGTCGCCCTCACGGCCGCGGCGACCCTGGCCCTCACGGCCTGCACGGACGCCTCCCAGCCCGCCGACTCCCCGTCCACCGGGTCCGCGGGCGAGACCTCCACGGAAGCGCCGTTCGACCTCACGTCGATCCAGAAGGACGACGCCGCCGCGGCCCTGCTGCCGGCCGAGATCGCGAGCGCCGGCAAGCTCGTCGTCGCGTCCAACACCGAGTACGCGCCCGCCGAGTTCATCGACGCGGACGGCCGGACGCCGGTCGGCTACGACATCGACATCATCACCGCGGTGGGTGCGGTCCTGGGGCTCGAGGTCGTGATCGAGTCGGCCGACTTCCCGGCGATCATCCCGGCGCTGGGCAGCAAGTACGACGTCGGCATCTCGTCGTTCACCATCACTACCGAGCGCATGGCCGAGGCCAACATGGTCAGCTACTTCAACGCGGGCGAGGCGTTCTCGGTCCAGAAGGGCAACCCCAAGAACGTCGACCCGACGAACATCTGCGGGCTGACGGTCGCCGTGCAGACCGGAACGGTCGAGGACGAGGGCGCCGAGGAGATCAGTTCGACGTGCGTCGAGGACGGCGAGCAGCCGCTCGAGGTCCTGCGCTACGACAACCAGGCCGACGCGACGACCAACCTCGTGGGCGGCAAGGCCGACATCATGTACGCCGACTCGCCCATCGTGTCCTACGCGATCGAGCAGACGAACGGGGAGATCGAGCAGATCGGCGACGTGTTCGACTCGGCACCCCAGGGGATCGTGACCGCGAAGGCCGACACCGAGCTCGCGGCCGCGATCCAGGCCGCGCTCACGGTCCTGATGGAGGACGGCACGTTCACCGACATCCTCGCCTCGTGGGGCAACGACGCGGGCGCGCTCGACGAGTCGGTCGTCAACCCGCCGGCTTCCTGAGCCGAGCGGGGCAGCGGACCCCGAGGCCGGGCGGGCAGCTCCACGGAGCTGCCC
>NZ_JBHXBO010000212.1:0-7152 GCF_042726775.1 Oerskovia sp. NPDC060287 | reverse complement strand
CGCAGGCAACCGCTCGAACAGATCGATACTCACCTCGACATCCGTCTTCGACAGAATGTCCGCCGCATAGATACCAGCAGGACCAGCGCCGACGACAGCGACGCGCAAAGGACGGGAGCTGCTCACAGGAAAGAACGCCTTCCGATCGAGGAGGGAGAGCGCGGACCGGGCCGGGGTCGGCAGCCGCACGCTTCGACGGTACGTCCTCAACCAGGGTTGAGGTCAAGGTGCGCCGTGGAGGCGACGGGGAGGTCTCGGACGTCCGAGCGGCGCGGCTGGTGATCATCTGCTCCGGCCCCGGGGCGGCCGCTCAGACCTCGTAGCCCTCGACGAAACCCTGGATCTCCCGGCGCAGGACGTCCTCGCTCAACGGTTCCCGGGTCGAGGTGCCGAGAGAGAACCCGTAGCCCTCGATCGGCCCGTTCTCCCAGCGGAAGTCGTAGCTCCCGGGGTCGTGGGGCCGGTCGCTGACCGTGAACACCTGCCCGTCGACCGTCAGGTGCCAGGTGCGTGGTGCCGCGCGGGGGGATCGAGGACCCTGGCCCTGCAGCCGCTCGATCCGGAACCTCAGGATCGCCTCCATCGCCGCCGGGTCTTCCCACGTCCGGGTGCCGACGAGCAGCCGGTGCGGACCGATGTCCCGGTGCCACGCTCCGTCCACCGGCACGAGCTCGACGTCGTAGACCACGGGGACGCCCGGGTCGCCGACCGGTGACGGGACGAAGCCAGGGGCGAGGTCGTCCTCCGAGAGGAAGAGGTTCGGTCGCACGTTCCCGGCATCCCACGCCCGCGCCTCGTCCACGACGGCGTCGAACACCGTGGCAAGCCGCTCCGAGGCCGGTCGGACGACACGGCCCGCGGGCGCTTCGGCCAGGCGCTCCCACCACGCGCGCCACTCGGCCGCGAGCGCCGCGGCCTCGTCGTCGGGCACAGCCCGGGCCTCGACGCCGGGCGCGAGCGCCGGGACGTCGCTCGCCACGGGGAGCGCGAGGCGGTCACGGACGAACAGCGCGACCGTGAACCCCGTGCCGGGGGTCACGCTGATGTTCCGCAGGTCCTGCGGTGCGTACGTCATGGCTCACCTCGTCGTCGGGCTGGTGCCTACCGGCTTCCTCGGTGCTCGTCCCTGCCCCACAGCGGAGCAGCACCCCTCGGGCAGGGCCGACGTTCTCGCAAGCGTCCCACAGGCACCGAACACCGTCCGTCTGCACGTGGACCTCCGACGAGAGCCGGCAGCACCGGTGTCCACCGCAGCCGTGGCGTGCGACGGGCGCGCGGGTCTTGATCCGACTTTCTCTGTCTGACAGAGTCAACCGATGGCAACAGCAACGGAGTACGTCGACGCGATCCGCACCCAGCAGCGGGCGGCGCGCCACGCGACGTCATTGCCGCTCCTCGTCAACGGGTTGGCCATGGTCTATCTGACGTACCTCGAGGCGGCCGTGTTCGGGATGGGCGACCAGGTCCTCGTTCCGGCGCTCACCTACGGGGTGCTGCTGGCGGTCATGCTGGTCCAGCGGCAGCTCATCGGCATCGGGGTCGGCAACGACGGGTACGGCGTCCTCGCCCTGGCGTTGCTGGCGTTGCTCTTCGTACCGTTCGGGCTCGCTGCCGTCTTCTTCGTCGGCTCGGCGTTCTTCCTGGGCGTGGGGCTCGGAGTGCTCGGCTGGCGGGCCCGTTCTGCGTGGTTGTGGGTTCCCGGTCTGGTGCTCATGGCTGTCAGCCCGCTGGTCTCGCTCGGCACCCTCGACAACCACGCGGCCTTCCTGGGTGGAGGCGTGGGCGGGATGGTCGTCTGCACCGTCGGGCTCCTGGGCCTGGGTGTCGCTGCGTTCGTCCGGGAGCGACGTCTCGCACAGGTGGTGCCGGCATGAGCACCACGCCCGATCCGCATCCGCTCTCCCAGCTCGACGAGACCGTCCACCAACGAGCAAGACTGGGGATCCTCGCGATCCTCGCCGAGACACGTGATGCCGACTTCACCCACCTCAAGCGCGCGCTCCGGCTCACCGACGGTGACCTGGGCAGACATCTCGACGTCCTCGTGACCAGCGGCTACGTCGAGCTCCGCAAGGCCAGCGACGGGCGGCGCTCGCGCACCTGGGCACGGATCACCCCGCGCGGCAGGCAAGCCCTGCTCGTCGAGGTGGAGCTGCTCCGTGGCCTGCTCGCCAACCTGCCGACCGCGGTGCCCCCAGCGACGGGTGACGAAGCACCGTGACCAGAGAGGGAGGACACCGTGGTGCGTCCTGAGAAGAACGATCGACGGGACGGCGACGCCGACGGCTGGTCGCGCGCCGTGGCCCTGCTGCTCGGTGCGGTGGGCGTCTCCCAGCTCATCGCCTGGGCGAACCGCTGGTACGTCGTCGACCAGTTCGCTCGAATGACGGGGACCGACGAGGTCGTCCCACGAGATGTCTACGAGCGGATGGCGACGGTGCACACCACGCTCCTCGCCGCGGTCGTCCTGCTTCTCCTGGCATTCGTGGTCGCCCGAGCGGGCGCGCGACGTGCCCACCGGTCGTCGACGCCGCAGACTCCGGGCAGCGATGCCGGCGGTCGTTGATCGCGAGAGACGTGACGCAGGGGTGCGCCGGCCCTGTGGCCTCGGGCTGGCACAGGTCGCCTGACGAGCAGGTTCGCTGAGCGGGATCCGCGTTCGCCGAGCGGGACCTGCTCCTGCCCAGCGAACACTCCCCGACAAGAGTTCCCGGTCCAGCCACGCGCGAGCCTCGCCGCAGCCGCGAGCCGCGAGCCACCCCGCGCGGGCCTCGCCCCGAGCAGCTCGCAGGTAGCCACCACGGGTTCCCGATGACGCCTCGTCGAGGTGCCGGTGAACGCCCCGGGAACGTTCGGGGAACGGAGCCGCTGAGGCCACTTCTCGGACACTTCGCCCTCCTAGGGTGACGGGCGTTCACCCGCTCGTGACTGGAGCCCCACCCCATGACCTCCGTGTCAGCCCCCGCACGCCCCGCACCACCGGACCGCCGGCCGACGATCCCTGGACGGCGCCGCCCCTCCCGCCCGACCCCACGGGCCGTCCGTACCTGGCTCGCGTTCCTGCTGCTCGCCGGGCCCAACGTGGCCCTGCTGCTCGTGTTCGTGTACCGCCCGCTCCTGCAGAGCTTCTACTACTCGACCCTGCAGTGGAACATGGGCTCCCCGACGGCCCGCTCGGTCGGCCTCGGCAACTACGTCGAGTGGTTCCAGGACCCGACGACGGCCGACGTCATGGCCACGACGGGCATCTTCACGGTCGCGACCGTGGGCGGCTCGCTCGTCCTCGGCCTGGGGCTCGCCCTCCTGCTGAACCGCCGCCTCAAGGGTCGCGGGTTCGCCCGGACCGTGGCGTTCGCGCCGTACGTCCTGTCCGGCGTCGCGGTCGGCATGCTGTGGCTGTTCATCTTCGACCCGCGCTACGGCCTGCTCTCGGCCGGGCTCCGGGCGATCGGCCTGCAGTCCCCCGACTGGTACACGACCTCGCCGTGGGCCCTGATCATGATCATCGTCGTCTACCTGTGGAAGAACGTCGGGTACGTCGCCCTCATCTACCTGGCCGGTCTCCAGGCCGTCCCGCTCGAGCTCAAGCAGGCTGCGGCCCTCGACGGCGCGTCCTCGGCCCGTACGTTCCGCTCGATCGTGCTGCCCCTCCTGGCGCCCACGACCTTCTTCCTCACGGTCACGACGCTGCTCAGCTCGCTGCAGTCGTTCGACATCATCCAGGCCATGACGAAGGGCGGGCCGCTCGGCTCGACCACGACCCTCATGTACCAGATCTACGAGGAGGGCTTCGTGACCGGCCGGGCCGGCTACGCGTCGGCCGTCGCCACGATCCTCTTCCTCCTGCTGCTGGTCGTCACGGTCGTCCAGCTGCGCTTCGTCGAGAAGAAGGTGCACTACGCATGAGCGTCCAGAACCCGGTGCGAGAGTCCCCGGTCCCCGCAGCGCCCCAGACCCCGACCGCAGCCTCGGGCGCGTCCAGCGCACAGCACCCCGGATCACCCGTGGACGCACCACCGGCCCCCAGCGGTGCCGGGCACCGCCCGACCGGCGGCCGACCCACGCAGCGCACGCGCCGTCGTCGGCCCCTGCACCTGGGCGCGTACGCGACCCTCCTGGTCGCGACCGTCGTCATGGCGCTGCCGCTCGTGTGGATGGTGCTCGCGAGCTTCAAGCGCCCCGACGAGCTGTACTCGATCCCGCTCCAGTGGCTCCCGCAGAACCTCGACCTCGCCAACTATGTCCAGACGACGCAGAGCATCCCCGTCGGGCAGCTGTTCCTCAACAGCGTGGGCCTGACGGTCGTGGGCTCGACGCTCAAGCTCCTGCTGGGCCTGTGCTGCGCCTACGCGCTCGTGTTCCTGGACTTCCCGTTCAAGCGGGCCGTGTTCGTCCTCGTCCTGTTCACGCTGCTCATCCCGCAGCAGATCACGATCATCCCCAACTACACGCTCGTCGCCCAACTCGGGTGGCTCAACACCTACCAGGGCATCCTCGTGCCGGGCCTGGCGAGCGCGTTCGGGACCTTCCTGTTCCGTCAGCACTTCCTGTCGCTGCCGATCTCGATCCTCGAGGCCGCCGAGCTCGACGGCGCAGGCCACTGGCGCAAGCTGTGGCGGTTCGTCGTGCCGCTGTCCTACCCCACGATCGCGGCGGTCGCGCTCGTGTCCGTGGTCGCGGAGTGGAACGACTACCTGTGGCCGTTCCTCGTGACCGACGACGCCGAGAAGATGACGCTCCCCGTGGGCCTCACGCTCCTGCAGAGCGTCGACGGCATGAACAACTGGGGCGTCCTCATGGCCGCGACCGTGCTCGTGACGCTCCCGATCCTCGTCGTCTTCCTCTTCCTCCAGCGCCGGCTCGTCGCCGGGCTCACCGCCGGAGCCGTGACCGGCTGACACGCCGGTCCACCCCGTCCCCCCGGCGCCTGCCGGGTCGCTGTTCCCCACCCCAAGGAGCATCACCGTGAACCAGCCCCTGCCCGCCCTGTGGACCCCGTCGCGTCGCGACGTGCTGCGCCTCGGCGGCCTCGGAGCCCTCGCTCTCTCCCTCGCCGCGTGCGCGGGACCGACCGTCGGCGGCGGCACGTCCGCCCCGTCCGCCTCCGCGGGCACCGACTGGTCCAAGATCAAGCCCGCCTCGCAGATCACCTGGTGGAGCAACCACCCCGGCGCCTCCAAGGCGATCGAGGAGGAGCTCATCCGCCGGTTCAACGCCAAGCACCCCGACATCGCGGTCAAGCTCGTGACCGCAGGAGCCGGGTACGACGAGGTCGCGCAGCGCTTCCAGGCCGCGTCGTCGTCGAACAACCTGCCCGACCTCGTCATCGCGAGCGACGTCTGGTGGTTCCGCTACTACCTCAACGGCCAGGTCATGCCGCTCGACGACGTGTTCGCGCACCTCGACGTCGACGTCGCCGACTACAACCCGACGCTGTACGGCGACTACGAGTACGAGTCCTCGCACTGGGCCGTGCCGTACGCGCGCTCCACGCCGCTCTTCTACTACAACAAGGCCATGTGGGCCGCCGCCGGCCTGCCCGACCGCGGCCCCGAGACCTGGGCCGAGCTCGCCGAGTGGGCCCCCGCACTGCGCGGGCAGGTCCCCGGCGACGGCGCCCCCCTGGGCCTCGCGACCGGCACGTCCTGGGCCGCGTGGTGGTTCGAGAACATGCTGTGGGGCCAGGGCGGCCAGTACAGCGACAAGTTCACGGTCACGCTCGACACCCCGCAGGCCCTGGCCGCGGGCGACTTCCTGCACGACCTGTTCCACGGGTCCAAGGTCGCGGGCGTCGGCACCGACGCCGGGGCGGACTTCGCCGCAGGCATCTTCGCGTCGACGATCGGGTCCACGGGCAGCCTCACGGGCCTGCTCGAGGCCGCGCCGTTCGAGCTCGGCACTGCTTACCTGCCCGACGGCCCCAGCGGCTCCGGGACCCCCACGGGAGGCACCGGCCTCGCCATCCCGGCCTCGCGCTCGCCCGAGCAGCAGCTCGCCGCCGCGATGTTCCTGGCCTTCCTCACCGACCCGGAGAACACCGCATACTTCTCCCAGAACACCGGGTACATGCCGGTGCGCACGTCCGCGGTCGAGGGAGAGACCATGAGCAGCATCTACGCGGCCACGCCGCAGTTCCGCACGGCCGTCGACCAGCTCGCCGAGAAGTCGCGCTCGCAGGACTGGGTCCGGGTCTTCGTACCCTCGGGCGACCAGATCCTCACGGACGGGATCGAGCAGATCGTGCTCAAGGGCACGCCCGCGGCCGAGGCGTTCGCGTCGATCACGCCGCGCCTCGAGAAGGCCTACCAGGAGAACGTGGAGCCCTACCTGTGACGGGCCCGTTCCAGGTCGTCGCGCACCGGGGCAACTCGTCGGTCGCCCCGCAGAACACGCTCGCGGCGTTCGAGGCCGCGTGGCGTGCGGGAGCCGACAGCATCGAGCTCGACGTCCAGCTCACCGCCGACGGCGAGGTCGTCGTGATCCACGACGACACCCTCGACGCCACGACCGACGGCAGCGGGCGCCTCGACGCGCTGCCGCTCGCGGACGTCCGGGCGGTCGACGCGGGCTCGTGGTTCGCCCCTGCGTACGCGGGGCAGCGGGTCCCGACCTTCGCGGAGGTCGTGGACTTCCTCGTGACGCACCCGGGCATCGACCTCCTCCTGGAGGTCAAAGGCGACTGGGGGCCCGACGACGTCCGCAAGGTCACCGAGCCCGTCCTGCGCGCCGGGCTCACCGACCGCGTGATCGGGCAGAGCTTCTGGCCCTCGACCGTCGCCTCGCTGCAGAAGGTCGCCCCTGACCTGCGCCGCGGGCTGCTCGTCGCGGAGACCTCCGAGGACCTCCTCGCGGTCTGCGCAGAGCTGGGGGTCATGACCTGCAACCCTGCGGGGACGGTGCTGCTCGCGCAGCCCGGGCTCGTCGCCGAGCTGCACGACGCCGGGCTCGAGGTCATGGTCTGGACCCTGAACGAGCCCGAGCAGTGGGCGCTGGCCCTCGAGATCGGCGTCGACGCGGTCATCACCGACCGCCCCGACCGGCTGCGCGGGTGGCTCGCGGGACGCTGACGAGCTGCCGCTCAGCAGCCGGGCTCCGCACTCCGGGCTCCTGCCGAGAAGTGAGTAGATGCCCCTGGATCACCTGATCTGGGGC
>NZ_JBHXBO010000211.1:0-7183 GCF_042726775.1 Oerskovia sp. NPDC060287 | reverse complement strand
TGCGGGGACCGGCCGTTCGTGTGCTCGTCGTGCCGCACCCGCCCGATCGCTCGGCCAGGTGCATGGGCGCGCCGTCAGGCGGGCGCGACCTCGTCGGAGTCCGCAGACCCGTCGGCCTCGACCTCGTCGTCAGCAACAGGCTTCTTGTACGGGTCGGCGTCGCCGGCGTACGTGGCCTTCTCGCGCAGCGCGGCCAGCTCGGCATCGCGACGTGCGGCCTCGTGGAGGGCGACGTCGAGGTGCGCAGCGGTGTCCGGCACGGAGTCGAGGTGGAACTCGAGGGAGGGCGTGAGCCGGATCCCCGTCTGCTTGCCGACCTCGGAGCGGATGATCCCCTTGGCGCTCTCGAGCGCCGCGGCGGTCCCTGCCCGCTCCTCGTCGTCGCCGTAGACCGTGTAGAACACCGAGGCGTTCTGCAGGTCACCGGTCACACGCACGTCGGTGATGGTCACGAACCCGAGACGCGGGTCCTTGATCCGGGTGTCGAGCATCTGCGCCACGATGACCTTGATGCGGTCAGCGAGCTTGCGAGCCCTGGGCTTGTCGACCATGGTTCAGTCCTTTCATCAGAGGGCCCCGCAGGAAGTCAGCTCCTGGTGGGCCCTTCGGGCCACGTCCTGAACGAACAGCTCCGCCGACGCCGGACCGTGAGGTGTGGCGGGTCGTGGTGGGTCTGGCACGGGCCACCAGGCCCGCAGTAGACCCGCCACACCTCACGGGTAGGCGTCAGCGGAGAGGTACGTCAGCTACGCGGCTTCTCCCGCATCTCGAACGTCGCGATCGTGTCGCCGACCTGCAGGTCGTTGAACGAACCGAGACCGATACCACACTCGAAGCCCTCGCGGACCTCCGTGGCGTCGTCCTTGAACCGCTTGAGCGACTCGACCGTGAGGTTGTCGCCGATGACGGCTCCCCCACGCAGGACGCGTGCCTTGGTGTTGCGTCGGATCTCGCCCGAGCGGACGATCGAACCGGCGATGTTCCCGAACTTGGAGGAACGGAAGACCTCGCGGATCTCGGCGGTGCCGAGCTGCACCTCTTCGTACTCGGGCTTGAGCATGCCCTTGAGTGCAGCCTCGACGTCGTCGATCGCCTGGTAGATGATCGAGTAGAAGCGGACGTCGACGCCCTCGCGCTCGGCCAGTGCCTCGACACGCTCGCCGTACTTGACGTTGAACCCGATGATGATCGCGTTGTCCACGGTCGCCAGGTTGACGTCGTTCTGGGTGATCGCACCGACGCCGCGGTGGATGATCCGCAGCTGGACCTCGTCGCCGACGTTGATCTGCAGCAGCGCGTCCTCGAGTGCCTCGACGGCACCGGAGACGTCGCCCTTGAGGACCAGGTTGAGGGTCTCGACCTTGCCCTGCTCGAGAGCCTGGGCGAAGTCCTCGAGGCTGACGCGCTTGCGACGCTTGGCCAGGAGGGCTGCGCGCTCGGCCGCCTCGCGCTTCTCGGCGATCTGACGGGCCGTGCGCTCGTCCGGAGCCACGAGGAACGTGTCACCGGCGCTGGGCACGGACGCGAGCCCGAGCACCATCACGGGGCGGGCAGGGCCGGCCTCGGTGACGTTGTTGCCGTGCTCGTCGAACATCGCACGGACCCGTCCGTGAGCGGTGCCCGCGACGATCGCGTCCCCGACGTGGAGCGTGCCGGACTGGACCAGGACGGTCGCGACGGCGCCGCGGCCCTTGTCGAGGTTCGCCTCGATGGCGACGCCTCGTGCGTCCTTGTCCGGGTTGGCACGCAGGTCGAGCGAGGCGTCCGCCGTGAGGAGGACGGCCTCGAGGAGCGCGTCGATGCCCTGGTTCTGCTTGGCGGACACGTCGACGAACATGGTGTCGCCGCCGTACTCCTCGGCCACCAGGTTGTACTCGGTGAGCTGCTGGCGGATCTTGGCGGGGTTGGCCCCCTCCTTGTCCACCTTGTTGACCGCGACGACGATCGGCACGCCGGCCGACTGCGCGTGGTTGAGCGCCTCGACCGTCTGCGGCATGACGCCGTCGTCGGCTGCGACCACGAGGATCGCGATGTCGGTCACCTGGGCACCACGAGCACGCATGGCGGTGAACGCCTCGTGACCCGGGGTGTCGATGAACGTGATGGGACGGTCGACGCCCTCGTGCTCGTGACGGACCTGGTAGGCACCGATGTGCTGCGTGATGCCGCCGGCCTCGCCGGAGATGACGTCGGTCTGGCGGATCGCGTCGAGCAGTCGGGTCTTACCGTGGTCGACGTGACCCATGACCGTGACGACGGGCGGACGGGCCTGGAGCTCGTCGTCGCCCTCGCCCTCGAGCTCGGCGTCCAGGTCGATGTCGAAGGCACCGAGGAGCTCTCGGTCCTCCTCCTCCGCGGAGACCATCTCGATGACGTACCCGAGCTCCGCGGCGAGCGAACCGAACGTGTCCTCGTCGAGCGACTGCGTGGCGGTCGCCATCTCACCGAGGTGGAACAGCACCGTCACGAGGCTCGCGGGGTTCGCGTCGATCTTGTCCGCGAAGTCGTTGAGCGAGGAGCCGTGACGCAGGCGCACGACGGTCGAGCCGTTCCCACGGGGAACCTGCACGCCACCCAGCGAGGGGGCCTGCATCTGCTCGAACTCCTGGCGCTTCGCCCGCTTCGACTTGCGCCCACGGACGGGGCGCCCTCCTGCACGACCGAACGCACCCTGGGTGCTGCCACGACCTGCGCCACCGCGGCCACCGCCACCGGGACGACCGGCGAAACCGCCGCCACCACCGGGAGCGCCGCCGGGGCCTCCACCTGCACCACCGGGACGACCGGCGAAGCCGCCGCGACCGCCACCGGCACCGCCGGCGCCGCCACCCGGACGACCGCCGGGAGCAGGACGGTCACCGGGACGACCGATCGAGGTACGACCGGGCATCATGCCCGGGTTGGGACGGGGACCACCCGGACGCGGGGCAGGACGGGGACCACCGGGACGGGGGCCACCGGTGCGCTCGGCGCTGCCTGCTGCTGCTGCGGGGTTGGCGTTCGCTGCCGGGTCCGCGGCGCGCTCGGGGCGTGCACCCGGACGGGGCATGCCCTGGCTCGAGGCGAACGGGTTGTTGCCCGGGCGCGGGGCGCCGGCGCGCGGCATGCCCTGGCTCGAGGCGAACGGGTTGTTGCCCGGGCGCGGGGCGCCGGGACGTCCGCCACCACCGGTTCCGCCGGAGCCGCCGGGGCGAGCTGCTGCGGGACGGGGGCCCGGCGCGGGGGCGTTGCCGCCACCTGCCGGCTTGGGCGACGCCGACGGCTTGCGCTCGGCGGCGGGAGCCGGCGTGGCGGCGGGCTTGGCTGCAGCGGGGGCTGCGGGCGTGGGCTCGACGAACGCGGGGCTCGCTGCTTCCTTCTGGGGTGCTGGTGCCTTGGGCGCGGCGGGTGCCGGCGCGGGGGCAGCCGGAGCCGCTGCTGCGGGCGCAGCCGGTGCGGCCTCGGCGGCCGGCACGGGCTTGGGCGCGGCGGGACGTGCCGGCGCGGGCTTCGCGGCGGCGGGCTTGGCGGGAGCGCTTGCGCTCTCCGTGCCACCGACCGGGAAGGTGTCGCGCAGCTTGCGGACGACCGGCGGTTCGATGGTCGAGGATGCCGAGCGGACGAACTCACCGAGTTCCGTCAGCTTGGTCATGATGGTCTTGCTCTCCACCCCGAGCTCCTTTGCGAGCTCGTAGACGCGGACCTTTGCCACAACTCTCCTGTCTCGGCCCACCCGAAACAGGGAGGACCGTCTTTAGTGCTGGGTGCTCATCGCTGGGTACTCATCGGGTGCCCATCGGCTTCTAACCCGCTTCCTTGTCGACGATTCGTGCGGTGTTCGTGCGGTACTGGCGCGGCTCGGCTGGGGCGGCGCGGGTGCGCCGCCGACCGGGACCGCCGACTTGACGATGACTGGCGATGACTGACGACGGGTCAGTCTTCCCTGTCGAGATGGGCGTGAACTCCGGCGAGGTCCACGGGTCCTGCGAGACGCAGCGCCCGGGGAAAGGCTCGTCGACGCTCGGCCAGCTCGAGGCAACGCCGAGCATCGTGGAGCCAGGCGCCGCGCCCCGGGAGCGACCTGCCGACATCGACGACGAGCCGGGGCTCTGGGATGTCGGGCTGGTCCACCACGAGGCGGAGAAGAACAGACCGTAGGTCACGTTCCCGGCACCCGACGCACGTCCGAACGGGCGCGTGAGCGCCTGGAGGGTCGTGCGACGGATTCCGGACCCGTGGCCCAGTCAGGGACAGTCTAGCGCGCCCGCTCACCGAGTGTTACCGGTTTCCGTCGCCGGAACCCGGTCCGTCGACCTCGTCGAAGCCTCCGCGGGCCCGGTCGTCGGCCGCACCGGGGTGTGCACCCTCGTCCGAGCGGATGTCGATGCGCCACCCTGTGAGCTTCGCGGCAAGCCGGGCATTCTGCCCTTCCTTGCCGATCGCGAGGGACAGCTGGAAGTCGGGGACGACCACGCGTGCGGCACGGGCCTCGGCGTCGACCACGGTGACAGACGTCACACGGGCCGGCGACAGTGCGCTCGCCACGAACTCCGCCGGGTCGTCGCTGAAGTCGACGATGTCGATCTTCTCGCCGTGCAGCTCGGCCATGACCGCGCGCACGCGCCCGCCCATGGGTCCGATGCACGCGCCCTTGGCGTTGAGCCCTGCGACGCGCGAGCGGACCGCGACCTTGGAGCGGTGACCCGCCTCGCGGGCGATCGCCATGATCTCGACCGAGCCGTCGGCGACCTCGGGGACCTCGAGCTCGAAGAGCTTGCGGACGAGGTTCGGGTGCGTGCGGCTCAGCGTGATCTGCGGACCCTTCATGCCGCGGGCGACGTCCAGGACGTACGCGCGCAGCCGCTCGCCGTGGACGTAGTCCTCGGTCGGGACCTGCTCGTGCGGCGGGAGGACCGCCTCGGTGCCGCCCACGTCCACGAGGACCATGCGCGGGTCGTTGGCCTGCTGGATGATGCCCGCGAGGACCTCACCCTCCTTGCCGCGGAAGTTGCCCAGGATCTGGTCGTCCTCCGCGTCGCGCAGCCGCTGCACGATGACCTGGCGTGCCGTCGCGGGCGCGATGCGACCGAAGTCCTTGGGCGTGTCGTCGAACACGGGGCCCAGCACGGGCGCGCGGTAGCGCCGCACGGGCTCGCCGTCCTCGTCTACCTCGTCGGCCGCGTCGTCGGCGTCCTCCTCGGCGGGGATCTCCTCGCGCGCCCAGACCGTCACGTGGCCGGTGCGGCGCTCGAGCTCGACCCGCGCGCGGGCGTGCGCGTCAGGGGTCCGGTGGTAGGCGGAGAGCAGCGCCTGCTCGATCGCCGCCACCAGGATGTCGAGGCTGATGTCCTTCTCGCGCTCCAGCAGGCGCAGCGCGCTCATGTCGATGTCCATCGATCAGACCTCCTCGTCGTTCGGGGCGATCGCCCCGGGGTTCTCGTCAACAGCCATCTCCGGGCCGAGGTCCGCCTCGAGCGCACGCTTGAGCTCTACCTGGATGGCGCCGCGCGTCACGTCGTCGAGCGCCACCGAGTCCACCGGGGCACCGGTGAGCAGCAGGCGGCCGTCCTCGACCTCGCGCAGGCGCCCTTCGACGCTCCCGCCGTCCGTGAGCGTGAGCCTGACGATGCGGCCACGAGCGCGCTTGAAGTGGCGCAGCTCGGTGAGGGGACGCGAGGTGCCGGGCGTCGAGATCTCGAGCGTGTAGGCACCGGGGAAGGCGTCGGACGCGTCGAGCGCGTTGTTGATCTCGCGCGAGACCTCCGCGACGGCGTCGAGGTCCAGGTTGCCCACCGCGTCCTCGGGCAGGTCCACCGTGATGCGGACGACCGAGCGGCTGCCGGCCAGGGAGATGGTCACGTCCTCCAGGTACAGGCCCGCTGCCTGCACCGCAGGTTCCACGACCTGGCGGACCCTGTCCGCACCGGCCTGCTTCGCCTTGTTCATGTCTCGGTCTCCCGTCGGCTTCCAGAGCCCACCGGGCAGTGGAATCGACCGGTGTGCTGTTGTACGGGTTCAGCCTAACGACTCACCCGCCAGGAACGTGACATCATCACCCTCGATGACTGCCGAACCGACTCCACGCCTCCACCCGTCGAGCGCCCCGAGCGACGCCGTACGGTCCGCTTCGCCCGGATATTCACGGGTCCGGGCGAATCGTCGTCGTCCCGCAGGTCGCGCGGTGGTGTCGATCGTCACGTCCCTCGCGCTGCTCGCCGTGGCCGGGTGCGGCCTGCGCCTGGAGACCCCTCCCCCGACCGAGCCCGTGCCCGACGCCCAGGAGACGCTGCGCCGCAGCGCGGTCGACGGCGCGCTGCTCGTGGGTGACCTCGCCGAGGCGGCGGTGGCGACGTCGTCGGGCCTGGACCCGACCGCGCTCGCGACGCTCACCGAGACGGGCACCTTCGCCGACCTCCACGTGACGCAGCTGGGCGGCGTCTACGACTCGGGCCTCCCCGAGCCCGAGCCCACCGCGAGCGCGACCGACGAGCCCACCACGCCCACCGCGGCCACGCCCGCCGAGGTCCTCGACGCGCTCGCCGCCTCGAGCGCGAGCATGCGCGAGGGGATCGACCAGACCGAGGACGGCCCGTTCGCACGGCTCCTGACGTCGATCGTGTCCTCGCAGGACACCTCCGCGCGTCAGCTCGCAGCCACGACGGGCACCCCGCTGCCCGAGTCCCTCGTGCTCCCGACCGGCCTGCTCGTCCCCGAGACCACGCCGTCGGGCCTGACCGCGACGGACCTGGCGACCATCATCGAGGCCGAGGACGCCGCGGGGTACGCGTTCGAGGTCCGCGCGGCCCTCTCGGACGGCGACGTGCGCGCCGCAGCCCTCGACCGCGCGGTGCTGCACCGCGCCCGTGCCGAGGCCTGGGCCCAGGCGGCCGGCACCGCGGGAGGGGCGCAGGACCCGCGCCGGGTCGCCTACTCGGTCCCGGCCGACATCCCGACGGCGGAGCTCGCCGTCCAGCTCGAGTCCTCGCTCGCGGAGTCGTACGCCGCGCTCACGGCCGAGGCCGGCACGGGCACGCGTCTGCCGCTCGCCGACCTGTCGACCGAGGCGAGCCTCGCGGCCGTCGCGTGGGGCGCTCCCCTGGGTACGTTCCCGGGCCTGCCCGAGCAGTCGACGACTCCCCCGGCGGCCGGCTGAAGACGCTCCTCCACGACGGACGGGCCGGGTCCTGGAGCATCGCTCCAGGAC
>NZ_JBHXBO010000210.1:0-7203 GCF_042726775.1 Oerskovia sp. NPDC060287 | reverse complement strand
GGCCGGGAACGACGAGGGCCCGCGAGCACCAGCTCGCGGGCCCTCGCCGTGCACGGCCTCAGCGCTGCTCGCGCGCGGCCTTCTCGGCGATGTCGGTGCGGTGGTGCGAGCCGGGCAGGACGATCTTGTCGACCCCGGCGTAGACGCGACGGCGTGCCTCCTGGAGGTCCTCGCCACGCGCGACGACCGACAGCACACGACCACCGGCGCTGCGCAGCACGTCCTCGTCGTCGAGCGCGGTCCCCGCGTGCAGGACGTGCACGCCCTCGATCGCCTCGGCGTCGGCCACTCCCGTGATGGGGTCCCCGCTGCGGACGGCAGCCGGGTAGCCGTTCGCTGCGACGACGACGGTCACGGCCGCGTCGTCGGACCAGCGCAGGCGCGGGAAGTCCGCGAGCTCGCCGCGGGCCGCTGCGCGGAGCACCGCGGACAACGGCGTGACGAGCCGCGAGAGGACGACCTGGGTCTCGGGGTCTCCGAAGCGCGCGTTGAACTCGACCACGCGCGTCCCGCGGCTCGTGAGCGCGAGGCCCACGTAGAGGACGCCGGCGAACGGCGTGCCGCGGCGCGCCATCTCGTCGATCGTGGGCTGCGCGACCCGGGTCACGACCTCCTCGGTCAGGCCGGCCGGGGCCCAGGGCAGGGGGCTGTAGGCGCCCATGCCGCCCGTGTTGGGGCCCGCGTCGCCGTCGAACGCGCGCTTGAAGTCCTGTGCCGGGGCGAGCGGGACGACGCTCGTGCCGTCCGACAGGCAGAAGAGCGAGACCTCGGGTCCGTCGAGGTACTCCTCGATCACGACCACGGGGTCGCCCGCGCCCGGACGGGGCGCCGCGAAGCAGGCCTGGGCGTGCTCGAGCGCCTCCTGGCGGTCGTCGGTCACGACGACGCCCTTGCCCGCGGCGAGGCCGTCGTCCTTGACCACGTAAGGGGCACCGAACGCGTCGAGCGCGTCGGCGACCTGGTCGATGTCGGTGCACACGTGCGCGAGCGCCGTGGGGACCGACGCTGCGGCCATGACGTCCTTGGCGAACGCCTTGGAGCCCTCGAGCGCTGCGGCCTCGGCGCTGGGACCGAAGCAGTCGATGCCGGCCGCCCGCACGGCGTCCGCGACCCCGGCCACGAGCGGGGCCTCCGGACCGATCACGACCAGGTCGGCGCCCAGCTCGACGGCGAGCGCAGCGACGGCCTCGCCGTCGACCGCGCTGATCGCGTGGAGCGTCGCGAGCTCTCCGATCCCCGGGTTCCCCGGAGCGGCGTGCAGCTCGTGCGCCTCCGCGCCCGAGGCGACGGACTCCTGGGCGAAGGAGTGGACGATGGCGTGCTCGCGGGCACCCGAACCGATGACGAGGATCTTCACGGGAACGCAGTCTACCGATCGGTGCGCTGTGAGCCCGAGGCGTCCACGCACCGCAACCGGGCAGCCCTGCCGCGCGGCGCTGCCGTCGCGCCCCTCCGGAGGATCGCCGGACACAGAAGACGGACGCGACGGACCCACGACACGAGGTCGGGGATCCGCGGCGTCCGTCCCTGTTGCGAGTCGTCCGTCAGCGCACCTGGAACATCTCCCTGTGGTCAGGAGCAGGCGCGGGGGCGGTGTCTCAGTGCAGCAGGTCGTGCAGCGGGATGATCGCGTCGCGCGACGGTCCCACCCCGATCGCCGAGACCCGCGCACCCGAGAGCTCCTCGAGCGAGCGCACGTAGGCCTGCGCGTTGGCCGGCAGGTCCTCGAAGGTCCGGCAGCCGGAGATGTCCTCGGTCCAGCCGTCGAACTCGGTGTAGATCGGCTTGGCGTGGTGGAACGCCGTCTGGTCCGTGGGCATCTCGTCGTAGCGGACGCCGTCGACGTCGTAGGCGACGCACACGGGGATCTTGGGGATGCCCGTGAGGATGTCGAGCTTGGTCACGACCAGGTCCGTGATCCCGTTGATGCGGCTCGAGTAGCGAGCGATCACCGAGTCGTACCAGCCGCAGCGTCGCGCGCGACCGGTGGTCACACCGAACTCGCCGCCGGTCTTGAGCAGGTACTCGCCCATCTCGTCGAAGAGCTCGGTGGGGAACGGCCCCTCGCCCACCCGGGTCGTGTAGGCCTTGATGACGCCGATCACCGACGAGATCTTGGTGGGGCCGACGCCCGAACCGGTCACCGCGCCGCCCGCCGTCGCGTTCGACGACGTCACGAACGGGTAGGTGCCGTGGTCGACGTCGAGCATCGTGGCCTGGCCGCCCTCGAAGAGGACGTTCTTGCCCGCGTCGAGCGCCTGGTTGAGGATCAACGAGGTGTCCGCGACCATCGGCTTGACGCGCTCGGCGTACGCGAGGAGCTCCTCGACGGTCTCGTCGACCGTGATGGCCCGACGGTTGTAGACCTTGACCAGCAGGTGGTTCTTATGGTCGAGCGAGCCCTCGATCTTCTCGGCCAGGATCTTCTCGTCGAACAGGTCCCACATGCGGATCCCGACACGGTTGATCTTGTCGGCGTACGCCGGCCCGATCCCGCGCCCGGTCGTCCCGATGCGGCGCTTGCCGAGGAACCGCTCGCTCACCTTGTCCATGGTGCGGTGGTACCCGGTGATGACGTGCGCGCTCCCGGAGACCAGGAGGCGCGAGACGTCCACACCGCGCGAGATCAGGTCGTCGAGCTCCTGGAAGAGCACCTCGATGTCGACGACCACGCCGTTCGCGATGACGGGGGTCACGCCCGGCGAGAGGATGCCGGAGGGCAGCAGGTGCAGGGCGTACTTCTCGTCCCCGATGACGACCGTGTGCCCGGCGTTGTTGCCGCCGTTGAACTTGACCACGTAGTCGACCCGCGAACCGAGGAGGTCGGTCGCCTTGCCCTTGCCTTCGTCGCCCCACTGGGCACCGATGAGCACCACGCCTGGCATGGATTCCCCACTTTCAGACTGCCTGTTCCTCGGACCGGGTCACGGACCAGCACCGACCGGCACGTACAGGGGACAGACCGGCCGGTGAACGGCGGCACGCGTCGTCGACGGTTGTCGATGCGTGTCGCGTCTCGTCGGCGGGTCCTCTGCGGGCCCGAGGCACGTCCGGGCGGCAGTCACCCGGAAGCCGGGACGAGTTTACCTGTCCTTGCCCTGGACGGCTCCCCTGGTCCACGAGGCAGGCTCCACGTGTCCGACGGCGCCGCCCCCGTCCCGGTCCGGTGCGGGTCACGGGCACGCACCCCGGGCACCCCGGGCGACGAACGACGGGGGCGCGACGGGGCGACGGGGTGCGCCGCCGAGGAGAGACGTCCCGAGGACGTCCTGGCTGCGTCAGACGACGAGCGCGGCGACCTCGTCGACCGAGGTGCCCGAGTCGACCAGGAACTGGGCGCAGCGGTCGGCCTCGTCGGTCTCCCCGATGAGCGCGGCGGCGCGGTGCAGCGCGAGCAGCGCCCGCAGGAATCCCTGGTTGGGCTCGTGGTCGGCCGGGATCGGGCCCTGACCGCGCCAACCGGCCCGACGCAGCGCGTCGAGGCCCCGGTGGTACCCGGTGCGCGCGAACGCGTACGCGGTCACCGGGGCGTGCTCCCCGCCGTCCCGCAGCGTGGCTTCGGCCAGGACCGCCCAGAGCAGCGAGGACGAGGGGTGGGCGGCCGCGAGCCCGAACGGCTCGTCGCCGCGGGCGAGGCCGGCGACGACGTCCGGCTCGGCGGGCAGACGCACCGGAGGCGGTCCGTCGAGGAGGTTGGGGCGCACAGGTGTGGTCGACATCCGTCGATTCTCGCAGGCCCCTGACGAGCGCATGTGCACCGAGACGCGCACCCGCCTAGAGTCAGGACCATGATCGAGATCTCCACCTCCCCCGCGACGACCACTCTCGTCATCGCAGGGGACCTCGATCTCGCCGAACGGGACCAGTTCCCCGAGATCGCCGCCCGCGTCGTCGGACTACGACGCCAGCTCCTGGTGATCGACATGTGCCGGGTGACCTTCATGGACTCGACCGGCGCGGCGTTCCTCATCTCGCTCGCCGACTCGGGGCGCAAGCGGGGCGGTGCGACCGTCCTGCGGGGGTGCGACGACCGGGACCTGTTCGTCCTCGAGGTGTGCGGCGCGCTCGACCTCTTCCGGATCGACGTCGACCACCGCTGCGACCCGCCGGCGGGGGCCAACGCTTCCTGACCGGTCCCTCGACCGCCCGTCCCGCCTGCGCCTGACCGGGCCTCAGTCCGAGGCGCTCGACGTCCTGTCCGGGCGTTCCCCGAGCGGGCGCAACCGCGCCCACACGAGCTTGCCCGAGCCCGCAGGACGCCAGCCCCAGTCCGCGAGGCGCTCGACGATCTGCATCCCGAACCCGCCCATCCGGTGCGCGTGCCCGTCCGTCGAGACGGGCGGTGCAGGGTTGGAGTCCTCGACCTCGACGCGCAGGCCGTCCCCCGTGTCGAACAGGCGCAGCGCGAGGTGGCCCCAGCCGTGCAGGACCCCGTTGGCGACGAGCTCGGACACCACGAGCTCGGCGTTGGCGCTGTCGCCCAGGTCCCACGCCTGGCACGTGCGCAGCACGGCATGGCGTGCGCGCCCGATCGACGCGGGCTCGCTCGGCAGGAGCCAGCGACGGCTGCGCGGGCTCAGGGCCGAGGTGACGGGGTCCGAGACCGGGTCCGGGATCCGCACGACCACGAGCGCCACGTCGTCCTCGGGGGCGTCCGCGAGGCGCGAGAGGAGCTCCTCGCCGATGCCTGCCGAGTCGATGGCCGTGATCGACCGGGTCGCCTCCACGAGGGCGTCGAGCCCCACGCGCAGCGCACGGTCGCGCCGCTCGATCAGCCCGTCCGTGTAGAAGAGCAGGACGTCGCCGGGCTCGAGCTCGACCCGGCCCGTCGCCCGGGTGCCGGTGCCGAACCCGACGAGCGAGCCGCCCGCCTCGTTGAGCTGGGTCACCTCGCCGCGGCGGAGCAGCAGGGGCGGGAGGTGACCTGCGCGCGAGTACTCGATCGCCCAGCTCTTCGCGTCGTCGCCCGGGCCGTCCGAGTCATCGCTGCCCGTCGCGCCGGCGTCGAGGACCGTCGCGTCCTCCTCGAACGTCTCGGGGTCGAGCTCGGACGCCCGGGTCGCGGACGGCACGGCCGAGCGGTGCGTGAGCGCCGCGTACACGAGGCTCGCGGACCGCGGGATGCGCATCCCCACCACGAGCTGGTCGACCCGCTCGAGCACGGGCCCCGGGGTCGTGAGCTCGTACGCGTACGAACGGACCACGGACCGCAGCTGACCCATCGCGGCGGCGGCCTCGACGTCGTGGCCCACGACGTCACCGATCACCAGGCCGACGACGTCGGGAGAGATCTGCAGGACGTCGTACCAGTCGCCGCCGACCTGCGCGTGCTCGGAGTTGGGCGCGTAGTAGGTCCACACGTCGAGCCCCGTGACGTCCGCCTGCTCGGGCAGCATGGCGCGCTGGAGCGTCTCGGCGAGCCGGTGCTCGCGGGCGTACAGACGCACGTTGTCGATCGCGAGGCCCGCACGACGCGCCAGCGCTTTCAGGACCGCCTGGGCCCCCGACGCGTCGGGGGCCGTCGTGACCGACGCCGGCAGCCCGCTCGTGGCGAGCAGCCCCAGGACGCGCCGACGGCCTGCGATCGGGTGGAGCAGGACGGATTCGGGCGCCTCGGCGCTCGCCGAGGTGCGCTGCCGCACGTCCCGGCTCAACCAGCTCGACGCGGACCACTGCGGGTAGTCGGCCGTCAGGTCCAGGCGGACCGGACCGTCGATCCGTCCGTCGAGCAGGTCCTGCACGGTGTCCTGCAGGTCGATCACCGTGCCGGGCACGAGCCCCGCGGGACCCGTGGCGTCACCGAGGGCGTCCGTGAGCCCCATGGCCCCCTCCACGGCGCCGGCACCGTCCGCGATGTACCGGCCGTGGCGCTGCCCGCGTCCGCTCGGCGGGGTCGTCGTGTCGATGCCCTCGGCGTAGCGCAGCCCGTCGTCGTTCATGTAGAAGCCGGCCCACCCGACGAGCGCCCCCTCGAGGACGTCGCAGATCTCTCGCAGCGCGAGCGGGTAGTCGAGGTCGTTGAGCAGGTCCGAGGTCTCGGTGATGATCGCGAGGCTGACGCGCTCCCGGCGCTCGAGCTCGAGCGACGCGAGCTGCGCCGCGGAGCGGTCGATGTGCTCGGTGACGTCGATCATCACGCCGATCCAGTGGGTGATCTCGCCCTCGGCCTCGTCGACCGGCGACAGCGAGACCTGCGTCCACAAGGGCGTGCCGTCGTGCCGGTCGCTGCGGACCGTGCGCGTGACCTCGTGCCCCTCGAGCACCGCGGCCCGGAACTGGTCGGCTTCGCCCGGGTCCGCGAGAAGGTCCGCGAGGAACCGCGGGCTGCGCCCCAGGACCTCGTCGGCCGTGTATCCCGTGAGCCGGCAGAAGGCGTCGTTGACCCAGGTCATCGGCATGCCCTCGGACCGACGGCCGAGGAGGAAGGAGGCGATCCCGGACCGCTGCGCGGCGCGCGCGAAGATCTCCGGACCACCCGCCGGCAGGGAGGCCCCGGCCGCGCGCGGACCGCGGGCCCAGGAGCCCAGCCCGAGGCTCGACGAGCCGACCATTCCCACCTCCGACCGAGATTGCCGTGAGCGCGTTACTGTCCCGAGTGGACATTCAACCGTAGATTGGTGATCTCCGAGACCTGTGCGGGTCCGGTCCACGCTGGAAGGAGCAACGTGCGCGACGGTAACACCACGGTTGGTATCGAGCCTGACGACCCCGCGACCGGGTCGAGCAACGTCGTGACGGAGCAGTCCGACCCGGCGAGCGTGCACGTCATCGTGGGCGCGACGCGTGCCCGCATCGTGCTGTCCGGCGAGATCGACGCCGATCTCGGGCCGGACCTGCTGGACGCGACCGCCGACGCCGAGGCCACGGGCCTGCCCGTCGAGATCGACGCGCACCACGTGACCTTCATGGACTCCTCGGGCGTGGCGTTCCTCGCCCGGCTCGCGACCCGCGGGCCGCATCGCGTCCGGGTGCTGCGCGCTCCCCCGACCGTCCGCTTCCTGCTCGAGGTCACGCGCATCGGGGACATGCTCGACATCGTCGACGAGGACCCCGGTTTCGACCTGCCCGACGGCGTCACGCACCTCAACGGGAGCCGTCGCCTCCCGCGCACCGACCGCTGAGGACGACCGCCCGACGGTCGCTCCGCCGTCGGGCGCCCCTGGCAGGCCCCGCGACACGCAGCAGGCCCCGGTCCTGACGGAC
>NZ_JBHXBO010000209.1:0-7279 GCF_042726775.1 Oerskovia sp. NPDC060287 | reverse complement strand
CCTTCGGCGTGCTCGTCAGCCCGCGCTACGGGCTGCCCGGGGGACCGGGGGCGGGCGCGCTCGCCACGGCCGGCCGCCGCCTCGTCCCCCGCGGGCGGCGCCGCCCGACCTCACTTCGAGTGCTTGTGGTCCGTCCCCGGGTAGACGGCGTCCACCTCGACCTCGACGAGCCAGCCGTTGACCGGCAGGTTCTCGATCTCGAGCGCGAACCGCGAGGGACGCGCCTCGTTCACGACCATCGGTGTGGTCGTCACGGAACCGAGCTGGACGTCGAGCGTCGCCCCGGTGGCGAGGTTCGTGTTGGCGAAGAACTGCCGGTACGCCCGGTTCCACCCGGCGAAGTCCATCTTCGCCTCGCCCTCGGGGTTCTGGAGGAAGACCCGCATCGAGACGACGTCCTCGTAGGACAACCCGGCCTTCGTGAGGTTCTCGCCGATGCGCATGAGTGCGTTGATGCCCTGGGCCTCGGTGAGCGTGACCCCTGCCGGCAGCTGCCCGCCCGGGAAGACGTCGGTCGGGATGTACCTGGCCTCGGCCGACACACCGGGGGCCGTGTTCATCGCCGACGGTCCGAGCCCCGAGGACTTGTACCAGGCGACGTTCTTGCCGATCGCGACGCCGTCGGCGATCGACGCGGTGTCGCCCGTGATGAACGAGACGGCCTCGGTCGGCGCGGGCTCGAAGAGCTTGCCCTTCGCGTAGGCGGTGCCCGGGACGGCGACGGCTGCGGTCACGACGACCGCGGCGATGATCTTGACGCTGCTCTTCATGAGGACCTCCAGTGGCGGTGCAGCGCGCGGGGCGCCTGGCACGTGTCGGTCCGGTGGGTACCGGATGGCGAGGACCGTAGTGAGGTGCCGTTTCGGCGCGATGAACACCGCGGTTCGGGCTGAAGTCGGCCCGGATGCCCCGAATCGCACCATCTGCCCGGAGGAGCATCCAGGCGGAACGGTGCGAAACAGACTTGTTACCACTGGCAACTGCCAGGAAACGCCGAGGAACCGTCCAGGGAACCTGCAGTGCCTAGCGTCACGCACGGTGCTGGCGGCGGCACCCGGCGCTCGCGGCCGTGGACCCCCGTCCGTCAGACCGACAGACGAGAGGTAGGGCATCGTGGTCTCAGAAAACGGCTCCTCCGGCGTCTCACGCCGCAACTTCCTCCAGGCAGTCGGCGTGGGCTCCAGCGCCGGTGTCATGTTCGCGACGATGGGCGCCGTCGGGCTCGCGCCGACGGCCGCGGCACAGCCGCGCAACGAGTCCTGGACGCCCCCGAGGGGCAGCGACTTCTCGCTGACCGGGCGCTCCGCCAAGAAGGTCGTGGTCATCGGAGCGGGCCCCGCCGGGCTCGCGTCGGCGTACGAGCTCCAGAAGGCCGGCTACCGGGTGACCGTGCTCGAGGCGCGTCACCGCGCGGGCGGCCGGACGCTGACGATACGCAACGGCGACTCCGAGACGGACGTCAACGGCGTCAAGCAGACCGCCCGGTTCTCCGACGGCACCTACATGAATGCAGGCGCAGGGCGTATCGCCCAGTGGATGGTCACCATGGACTACCTGCGCGAGCTGGGTGTGCCGTACGAGGTCTTCACGAACGCCAACGCCGACGCCTACCTCTACAACGAGCGCTCGGGTGCCACACCGGGCAACCCGGTCCGGTACCGCACGGCCAAGGCCGACGTGTTCGGCTACACCTCGGAGCTGCTCAGCATGGCGGCCGACCAGGGCGCGCTCGACCAGAAGCTGACCGCCGCGGACAAGGAGAACCTGCGGTCCTTCCTGCGCAGCTGGGGGTCGCTCACGGCCGACGGGAAGTACCAGGGCGGGAGCAACCGCGGGTACTCGGTGTACCCGACGGCGTGGAACGAGCACGGCACGCCGCTGCCCGGACCGGGCACGGTCTCGGAGGTGCTCGCCTCGAAGGTGGGGCAGTACTTCCCGTTCGAGATCAACTGGGAGCAGTCGATGCTCATGTTCCAGCCCAAGGGCGGCATGGACACGACCTACGAGTACTTCGTGCGCGCCATCGGCAAGCAGAACGTGCTCTTCAGCTCGCCGGTGACCGGGGTCGAGAACACGAGCAGCGGGGTGAAGGTCACCTACACGGCTGCGAACGGCAAGGCCCGCCAGATCGACGCCGACTTCGCGATCGTCTCTGCCCCGGCGGGGCTCATGCGTCGTTGGAGCACCAACTGGGGCCCGGACGTCGACGCGGCGCTGGGCGAGTTCGCGGTCGGTTCTCCCGCGGGCAAGATCGGCCTGCAGTACCGGTCGCGGTTCTGGGAGGACGACCACCGCATCTACGGCGGCATCACCGAGACCGACATGGACCTGGCCCACATCTGGTACCCGTCCTACGGCTACGGGGAGCGCAAGGGCCTCGTCGTCGGCTACTACAACACGGGGGCCAACGCGCGGGCCTACGCCGACATGTCGCCCAAGCAGCGCGAGCTGCGGGCGGTCGAGCAGGGTGTCAAGATCCACGGCGAGAAGTACCGGACCGAGCTCGAGAGCTCGTTCTCGATCGCGTGGCACAAGGTGCCGTACATCGAGGGCGCCTGGGCCTACCCGAACACCGCGTCCGCGCGCTTCAAGCAGCTTCAGCAGGGCGCCGGCAACGTCTACTTCGCGGGCGACTGGATGTCCGAGATCTCCGCCTGGCAGCACGGTGCGTTCTGGTCGGCGCGGTACGCCGTGCAGAACCTCCACCAGCGCGTCATGTCGAGCTGACACGACCGGTCCGGGTTCCTCGGCTCGTCCGAGGGGCCCGGACCTCTGCTCGCCGCCCGAGGTGCGCTCGTCAGCGCCGAGGTACAGGGCTCAGAACGCGTGCGCCGGAACGCTCGTCTGACGGGTTGGCCCACGGGGCGGCGACCTCGGAGCCCGACCCCGATTCGCCTCGGTGTGCGACGACGAAGAGCCCGACCACGAACTCGGCCCTCCCGCTAGACTCCGAGACCCACGTCGAGGCGTAGCGCGTACTCGGGAAGTGGCGCCGTGCGGATGCCTCATCTCTCAGGGACTCTGTGACCGTGGACAGCAGCCAGGAAGAGACGCGCCCCCTCTCCGCCGACGAATACCGGGCGCGCCACCGCCGGACGGCGGCGGGTTGGATCATTGGACTTGCTGTATTCGCCCTCATCGCCGCACCCGCTGGAGTTGCGCTCCTACTCGGCCTGGACGCGAGCGGTGATCAGTGTGCAGACCCGCCAACGTTCGATGCTCCTGCATGCGAGGCTGCACCAGGTTACTTTGCGATCTCGGTTGCGCTCGTCGCATTGCCCCCACTGCTTGGACTCGTCGTTGCGCGCCCACAGAAGCTTGTGCGGAAGGTGGCGGCGGTGGGGATCGTTGCCTTGATCTCCTACGCGCTCTTGCTCGGACTCCTGTCCGGCCAGGCGCTCTCAGCCGTCGGCGGGCAGGAGCGGTGGGTGCTCCAGGACGCGGGGGCGGTACTCGACGATGTGGATGCCCGTGTCGAAGGTATGGTGCGCGGTCATCTCGAGGGCGACGTCGGGATAGCCGTCGTAGATCCGCTCCGATCCCGTCGCGCCCGTGATCACGGGGAACATCCCGACCCTGAACCGGTCGACGAGCCCTGCCCGCAGCAGCGCGCGCGCCACGCTGAGGCTGCCGATCGTGCTCAGGATCCCGTCCTCGTGGTCCTTCATGGCGCGGACGGCCTCGATCGCGTCGCCCCGCACCAGCGTGGAGTTGGCCCACGTCAGCGGCTCGTCGAGCGTGCTGGAGAAGACCACCTTCCGTGCCGCCGTGAGCTCGTCGACGGACGCCTCCTCGTCAACGGTGAACTCGTCCGTCCCCTCCGGCACCTGGCCCGCCGCGAAGCCCGACATCAGCCGGTAGGTGGTCGCGCCCATCAGATACGTGACCTCGGGTTGCTCCTGGAGCCACCCGAGGTACTCGGGGCCCTCGAGCCCCCAGAATCCGGGCCACCCCTCTCCCGACGCGTAGCCGTCGAGCGAGGTGATGAAGTCGACGAGCAGCTCAGCCATGGGTCCGTCCCCGTCCTCGGTGCTCCCGTGCGGTGATGCCGCTCGAGGGCGGCCTGGTCTCACCAGTGAGACGGCTGCGCGACCGAGAACTCATCGGTCCGCCGGAGGCGCGCGTGCGCTCGGCGCCAGTACGCAGTCCGACGATCGCCGTCAGGGGAAGCGGGAACGAGAGCGCTCAGAGCGTCGAGGCCTCGAGAGCGTTGCAGTCCTGGAAGGTCCCGCCGTCGTAGCCCGTCATGAACCAGCGCTGGCGCTGCTCGCTCGAGCCGTGCGTCCACGCCTCGGGGTTCACCGAGCCGGTCGCGGACTGCTGGATGCGGTCGTCGCCCACGGCGGAGGCCGCGGAGAGGGCGTCCTTCAGCTCCTCCGGGGTGATCTCCTGGAGGAAAGGCACCCCGCGGTCAGTGTCGATCGTCGTGGCCGCGTTCCCCGCCCACATGCCCGCGAGGCAGTCGGCCATGAGCTCGATGCGCACCGAGTCGGACTCGGGTCCGGTGCCCGAGCGGTCCGCGGACGACATGGCCCCCGAGAGCTGCTCGATGTGGTGACCGAACTCGTGCGCCACGACGTACTCCTCGGCCAGGCTCCCGCCCGAGGAACCGAAGCGGTCGCGCAGCTCGTCGAAGAACGACACGTCGATGTACACGGTCTGGTCCGGCGGGCAGTAGAACGGCCCGACGGCACTGGTCGCCGCGCCGCACGCGGTCTGCGTCGAGCCCGGGAAGCTCACGACGTCGGGTACGACGTAGGCCACCCCGACCTGCGCGGGCAGTGCCTCGGCCCAGTAGGCGTCGAGTGACTGCGCGGTCGCGGACAACCGGCACTCGCGCTCGGTGTTCGCCTGCTCGACCGTGCACTCCTCCACGAACTGCTGCTGGCCGGTGTCCTCGGTGCTGGTCGTCTGGACCTGGTCGCCGACCGCGCCCAGCACGCTGCCCAGGTCGCCGCCGTTGAGCAGCGCGACCACGACCGCGACGAGCACGGCCGCGATGCCGCCGCCTGCGATCACGGGACCCTTGCCGCGGCCACCCTTGCGGACACGGCCGCCCTCGAATGAACCACCCTCGTTGAACGTCACAGGTCAACGCTACCCGTCGCCGCAGGTCACGGCGCCCTGCGGTCGCGGTCCGGTCGGCGACTTGCCGGCGCACCTCGCCGTGCGCGGGCTCCGTCCGCGGGGGAGCCGCCCCTCCCGGCCCGACGGCGCCGCCCGCCCCGCGCCGTCGTCTCGCCCCGCCGCGGCGTGCCCCGGGGAGGCGAGCGACGTCGTCGGGCGGGGAAGGTGGTCGCCGAGAACGAGGTTGCGTCCGTCCTGGGCCCCGGGACGAACGCAACCTCGTTCTCGACGCCGGCTACCCGGCAACGTTGTCGACGCGGGCTACCCCGGCAGCCCCGTCGGCGCGCGCGGCCTCGACCGGGAACGGGACCGGTACCTGCGCCGGGGTCGCCCTGCCGCACCCGCGTCACCCACTGTGACGGACCAGCCCGCGAAATCCCGTTCCGTCCGCAGCCGCGCGGCACTAGAATCGGTGGCGTTTGTGTCTCGCACACGGCGCGGACCCGCGCCGGGCAAGACTCCTGGACACCCCACGACCCCGCCGGAGGAACTCTCTGTGATCACTGCCCATGCCGTCGAGCTGCGCGTCGGCGCCCGCGTCCTGCTGGACGAGGCGTCCTTCCGCATCGCTGCCGGAGACCGGATCGGTCTGGTGGGTCGCAACGGAGCGGGCAAGACCACCCTGACGAAGACCCTCGCGGGGGAGACCCAGCCCACGGCCGGGCAGATCGTGCGCACGGGCGAGGTCGGCTACCTGCCGCAGGACCCCCGCACGGGCGACCTCGACGTGATCGCGATGGACCGCGTGCTCTCGGCGCGCGGGCTCGACGTCCTCGTGCGCAAGATGCGCGAGACCGAGGGCGAGATGGCGAGCGCCGACGCGGACACCCACCTGGCCGCGATGGACCGCTACCCCAAGCTCGAGGAGCGCTTCACGGCCGCGGGCGGGTACGCCGCGGAGAGCGAGGCGCAGCGCATCACCTCGAACCTGGGCCTCGACGAGCGCATCCTCGCGCAGCCTCTCAACACGCTCTCGGGTGGTCAGCGCCGCCGCATCGAGCTCGCACGCATCCTGTTCTCGGGCGTCGAGACGCTCCTGCTCGACGAGCCGACGAACCACCTCGACGCCGACTCGATCCTGTGGCTGCGCGACTACCTCAAGAACTACTCGGGCGGGTTCGTGGTCATCAGCCACGACGTCGAGCTGCTCTCGGCGACCGTCAACAAGGTCTTCTACCTCGATGCGAACCGGGGCGTCCTGGACCAGTACAACCTGGGCTACAAGGCGTACCTCGAGCAGCGCGAGACCGACGAGCGTCGTCGCCGCCGCGAGCGCGCCAACGCCGAGAAGAAGGCCGGCACGCTGCTCGCGCAGGCCGAGAAGATGCGCGCCAAGGCGACCAAGGCCGTGGCCGCGCAGAACATGATCAAGCGCGCCGAGCGCATGCTCTCGGGCCTCGAGGGCGAGCGCGTGAGCGACAAGGTCGCCAAGCTGCGCTTCCCCACGCCGGCCCCGTGCGGGCGCACGCCCATCACGGCCGAGGGGCTGTCCAAGTCCTACGGGTCGCAGGAGATCTTCGCGGGCGTCGACCTGGCGATCGACCGGGGAAGCCGGGTCGTGGTGCTCGGGCTCAACGGTGCCGGCAAGACGACGCTGCTGCGCATCCTGGCGGGCGTCGAGAAGGCCGACACGGGCGAGGTCATCGCGGGGCACGGGCTCAAGCTGGGCTACTACGCCCAGGAGCACGACACCCTGGACATGGACGTGACGGTCGTCGAGAACCTGCGGCACGCGGCGCCGGACCTCACCGACACGCAGGTGCGCTCGGTGCTCGGCTCGTTCCTGTTCTCGGGCGACGACGCCAACAAGCCCACGCACGTCCTGTCCGGTGGTGAGAAGACGCGCCTCGCGCTCGCGACCATCGTCGTGTCGGGCGCGAACGTGCTGCTCCTCGACGAGCCCACCAACAACCTGGACCCGGCCTCGCGCGCGGAGATCCTCGACGCCCTGAAGAACTACGAGGGAGCCGTGGTCATGGTCACCCACGACGACGGCGCGGTCGAGGCGCTCTCTCCCGAGCGTGTCCTGCTGCTGCCCGACGGCGACGAGGACCTGTGGAACGACTCCTACGCCGAGCTCATCTCGCTGGCCTGAGCGACCGGTAGCCACCGGTACCCGCAGCGACACGAACGGCCCGCCTGCTCCTCGGAG
>NZ_JBHXBO010000208.1:0-7315 GCF_042726775.1 Oerskovia sp. NPDC060287 | reverse complement strand
CCTCCCCCAGGGAAGGAGAGCCGGGCGGCTCCGTGCTGCCGGCCGCAAGGGGGCGACCGGCGGCGCGGCGGCTCAGCGAGACGTCAGTCGACCGGGAAGAGCGAGACAGTCAGCGTCGCACCGTAGGAGCCGGGAGCGGTGTCGGCCGGCAGCTCGAGAGCGAGGTCGGCCGTGACGTCGCTCGTGCCCTTGCGGCCGATCGCGTCGGCACCCGCGAGGGTCTGCGGCGTCGACAGCCCTGCTCCCCCGCCCTGCGCCGAGGAGATCCGCTGCCCGGCGGTCACGCCCGGCTTGTCGACGACCAGGCGCGGTGCCCAGCCGAGCCGGTCCGCGCCGAACGTCGTCGACCCCGCCGAGAACGCGGTCGACTGGCCCGAGACCGCCCAGCCCGCAGCGTCACGACGCGTGTCCGAGACGCTCACGACGGGAAGTGCCGCGGTGTACGCCAGGTGGTCGCCGTCGAGCCCGCCCGCGAGCCGCACGGGCGCACCGTCACCCGCGACGGTCATCGAGAGCTTGCCCTCGGCCACGACCTCCTCCACGACCGCCTCGAGCGCGATGCCCTCGGCCCCCGCGGGTTCCGTGTCGCCCTGCGCCGTGAACCGCACCTGGTCGAGAGCCCAGAACCAGTCGTTGGTGCCGCTGTAGTGGAAGCGGTACTGCGCGGTCTTCGCCCCGACCGGCACGTCCGTGACGATCGTGCGCTTCCCGTTGTCGCTCGCAGGGAACGAGGCCACCTGGACCGGCGCGGCGCCGTCGAAGCTCACGAGGACCTCGGCGACCTGCACGCGGTCGTGGCGGTACGAGTGCTCGAACGTCAGCACGGCCTGCTCCTTGCCCGCGACCGCGTAGTCCGGCGTGACGAGAGTCGAGTCGAACTTTCCCGCGCCGTGGGCCTTGTCGTCCCACTCGTCCGAGTCGGCGACCGCGATCACGTCGCGGCCCCGCGTGAAGTTCTCCCGCGCCTGACCGGACTCGGCCGCGGACCAGAACGCCTGGGTCGTGAACGACCAGCCCCGCCACTCGGTCACGCCACCCGAAGGCATGGCGGAGTTGTCGACGCTCCAGCCGGTCGGAGCCGTCGTCGTGAACCCGAGCGTCCCGGCGGGGACACCCGTCTCGTCGACCCGCGGCGAGAGCGCGGGACGCAGGGTGTCGAAGTCGTCGGAGACGTCGTCGCCGATCGGGGTGCCGTCGAGACCCCACGCCGGGTCCACCGTGACGCCCGCCTGTCGCACGACCGTCGGCGCGATGTCGGTGATCGCGAGGTTCTCCTGCCGCCCGCGGGGCTCGATGCCGTCGCCCGCCGCGATGACGAACGTCGCGCGCTCGGTCTGCGCCCGACCGCCGTGCCCACCCTTCGGCAGGTGGCCGTGGTCGGCCGTCACGATGATGTTCCAGCTCTCGGCCGCGCGCGTGGGTCGCGCGTCGATCGCGGCGAGGATGCGGCCGATGCGCGCGTCCTGCACCTCGAGCTCGGCCGCGTACTCCGCGGCGTCCGCGCCGTGGCTGTGACCGGCCCCGTCGATGTCGTCGAGGTGGAGGAACGACACGTCGGGGTTCTGCGTCCCCAGGTAGGTGATCGCGGCCTGCTCGGTCTTGACGTCCGAGCCCGTCGCGAGCCGCAGGTCGATCCCGTCCGAGATGATGTCGCCGTTGCTCGCCGACGACGTGATCGGGGCCCAGGTCGAGGCCGCGAACGTCGCGATGCTCGGGTCGACCTGCTCGAGGCGGTCGAGGAAGCTCGGGTACTGCGCGTAGTTCTTGCCGGCGAACGTGTTGTCGCGGACGTTGTGCTTGTCCGTCCACACGCCCGTGAGGATCGTGGACCAGCCCGCGCCCGACACCGTCTGGGCGCCGCGCTGGCTCACCTCGGTCGCGTCGCTCGTGGCGTACAGCAGGCTGTGGCCGGAGGTCCCGCGCTGCATGAGCGCGTGGAGATTCGGCGTCGAGGCAGCCTCGATCTTGTCGAGCCGAGCCCCGTCGAGCCCGATCACGAGGGTCTTGTCCGTACGAGTTCCCTGCAGCACGGGGGCTTCGCCGTCGGCGGCGAAGGCGGCGGCCGGGACGAGGAACGTCCCTGCTGCCAGCGACCCGGCGAGTGCCAGGTGTGCGATCTTGCGCATGTCCAACCCTTCAGTCGTCATGGTGCACGTCATGGATGCGGTGTCCGGACGAGCCGCGAGACTCACTTGTCCAGACAGGCATCACTCTGACCGTGCCAGGCAGACCAGGGATGAACCGGGACGATCGGGGCCGTGAACGTCTGCGTCGCGCGGGTCTGGATCTGGGCTACCCGCTGCACATACCAGACATTTAGTCCCCGTCCGACGGCGGCACGCAGCACCGCCCGAGCCGGCACGGCGGCGCTCATCCCGCCCCACGACGAAAAGACCGACGGCGCCCCTCCCCGTGAGGGGAGAGACGCCGTCGGTCAGGAAGAGAACGGGCTGATCAGGCCGCGTCCTCCTCGAGGAGCTTCGTCGCCTTGGACGGGTCCACGGGGATGCCGGGGCCCATCGTCGTCGAGAGCGTCGCCTTGCTGATGTAGCGGCCCTTGGAGGAGGACGGCTTCAGACGCAGGACCTCTTCGATCGCTGCGGCGTAGTTCTCCACGAGCGCCTTCTCGTCGAACGAGACCTTGCCGATGATGAAGTGGAGGTTCGAGTGCTTGTCGACGCGGAACTCGATCTTTCCGCCCTTGATGTCCTCGACGGCCTTCGCGACGTCCATGGTCACGGTGCCGGTCTTCGGGTTCGGCATCAGACCACGGGGGCCGAGGACCTTACCGAGACGACCGACCTTGCCCATGAGGTCCGGGGTCGCGACCGCGGAGTCGAAGTCCGTGTAGCCTGCGGCGACCTTCTCGATGAGCTCGTCGCCACCGACGATGTCGGCGCCGGCTGCACGAGCCTGCTCCGCCTTCTCGCCGTTCGCGAAGACCAGGACGCGGGCGGTCTTACCGGTGCCGTGAGGCAGGTTGACCGTGCCACGAACCATCTGGTCCGCCTTGCGGGGGTCGACACCGAGACGGAACGCGACCTCGACGGTCGCGTCGTACTTGGTGGGCGACGTCTCCTTGGCGAGACGAACCGCCTGGAGCGGGGTGTAGAGCTCGTCGCGGTCGATCTTCTCCGCTGCGGCGCGGTATGCCTTGCTGCGCGTTGCCATCTGCTTCTCCTTGTCGAGCAGTCGTGGTCTACGGATCCGCGCGGACCCTGCCACTGCCCGCTGGTCAGAGACCGGCGGGCTCATGAAAATGAGGTTCAGCCCGGAGGCTGGGGGTGGAACTGGGTCAGCCCTCGACCGTGATGCCCATGGAGCGAGCGGTGCCCGCGATGATGAGCGATGCGGCGTCGAGGTCGTTCGCGTTGAGGTCCTCGAGCTTGGTCTGAGCGATCTCGCGCACCTGGGCGGAGGTCAGCTTCGCGACCTTGACCGTGTGCGGGGTCGGCGATCCCTTGTCCACGCCGGCAGCCTGCTTGATGAGCTCAGCAGCCGGGGGGGTCTTGGTGATGAAGGTGAACGAGCGGTCCTCGTAGACCGTGATCTCCACGGGGATGACGTTGCCGCGCTGCGACTCGGTCGCGGCGTTGTACGCCTTGCAGAACTCCATGATGTTGACGCCGTGCTGACCGAGCGCGGGGCCGATCGGCGGGGCGGGAGTTGCTGCGCCGGCCTTGATCTGGAGCTTGATCAGCCCAGAGACCTTCTTCTTGGGAGGCATGAGATTCCGTGCTTTCTGTGTCTGGGCCGACGCCGTGGGCGATGACCCGGTTGCAGGTGCTGTCGTCCGACAGGATCAGATCTTGGCGACCTGGTTGAACGACAGCTCGACCGGGGTCTCCCGGCCGAAGATGGAGACGAGGACCTTGAGCTTCTGGCCCTCGGCGTTGATCTCGGAGATCGTCGCGGGGAGCGTGTCGAACGGACCGTCCGTGACGGTGACCGACTCGCCGACCTGGAAGTCGACCTCGAAGGGGGCCTTGGCCGACGCTGCCGGCTTGCCGGCCTCGGCCTTGGGCTCGATCGTCGGGGCGAGCATCGAGAAGACCTCGTCGAGCGTCAGCGGCACCGGCTGGTGGGTGTGGCCCACGAAGCCCGTCACACCGGGCGTGTGGCGCACTGCGCCCCACGACTCGTCGGTCAGGTCCATGCGGACCAGGACGTAGCCGGGGATGCGGACGCGACGGACGATCTTCTTCTGCGCGTTCTTGATCTCCGCGACCTCTTCCATGGGGACCTCGATCTGGAAGATGAAGTCCTCCATGTTCAGGCTCTGGATGCGGTTCTCCAGGTTGGCCTTCACACGGTTCTCGTAGCCCGCGTAGGAGTGGATCACGAACCAGTCGCCCGGCTTGGTGCGCAGGTCCTTCTTGAACTCCTCGACCGGGTCGAGGTCGTCGAGGATGTCGCCGTCCTCGTCGACACGGGGCTCGTCGTCGGCCTCGGCCGGCTCCTCGTCCGTCTCGGTGTCCAGCTCCTCGTCGTCCGCCTCGACCTCGTCGATGGCAGCCTCGGGTGCGTCGAGCTCGACCTCGGCGCCTTCGGCGACGGGCTCGGTGGGATCGACGTTCTCCGCCTGGTCCAGCGACTCCTGGGACACGAACGAACCTGCTTTCTGCTGACTACTCGAACATGCTATTGACGGGACCGCTCACGGTCCTCGCGCTCCGGGCGCGTACTCGTGCGGTGCCGCGAGATGCTCGCGGCACGAGGCGCCCTCCGGGGATCAGTCCCCGAAGACCCACAGGACGGCCTTGCCGATCCCGAAGTCGAGCACCGTCACGAACGCCATGACCACGGCCACGAAGACGAGGACGACGGTGGTGTAGGTGATCAGCTCGGAACGAGTGGGGGTGACGACCTTCTTGAGCTCGGCGATCACCTGGCGGACGAACAGGGCGATCCGCGAGAAGATGTTGCCCTTCTTCGCGTCGCCCTTCTTCTTGTCACCGCCGGCGCGCACGCCTTCAGCACCCAGCGCCTCTGATGGCGATTCGCTCACTGTTCATCCCCACTACGTGACGTTGAAACCGAAACCGATGCTGACCTTTCGTGGTGTAACCCGTTACCGGACTACGCGCACGCCCCCGGGGGGACGACGCCTTGCAGGGCAGACAGGGCTCGAACCTGCAACCTGCGGTTTTGGAGACCGCTGCGCTACCAATTGCGCCACTGCCCTTCGTGATCAGCGCCACCCCGAGAACCTACCCAGAAGGCAGAGATCATCGGGTGGGCACCTGCCACCGAAGGAATACTGTACGCGAACCGAGCGCCGTGGTCGAACCGGCCCTCGTCACGCCCCGCCGGAGCCCGCCGGGCCCCACCAGGTGACCGCACACGAAGCACCTCTCAGCACCCGTCGCGACCGTCCTTCACGACCCACGCTAGACGACCGCCCGCAGATCTCACCCGCCCGTCCGGCATTCGATCGCCCGCTCCCGGTGATTCACCGCACGTCCACACGTTCTCCTCGCAATACTTACCACCGAGTCCTCGCGCACCCCGCACGAGGCGACCGGGACACGAGAGGGCGACATGTCGGAAGCCGCGGTCGTACGTCGCACCCCCCTCGAGCGCATGCTCGACGGGATCGAGCGGGTGGGGAACAAGGTCCCGCACCCCGCCATCATCTTCCTGGGCCTCATCGCCCTCATCATCGTGCTCTCGCACGCGTTCTACCTCGCCGGGACCTCGGTCACGTTCGACCAGGCGCAGGTCGCCGAGCAGGTCGAGCCGAGCGGCGAGGAGCTCATCGGGGACGCGCCCTACCAGAGCGAAGACCCCCACGTGGAGCAGGTCACGGTCTCGGTCGAGTCGCTCCTGAGCGCCGACGGGATCCGGTTCATCTTCACGTCGCCGGTCGAGAACTTCAACGGGTTCGGCGTCGTCGGCGTGATCGTCGTCGCCATGATCGGCGTCGGGCTCGCCGAGGAGGTCGGCCTGATCGGCGCCTTCATCAAGCGCCTCGTCAGGGTCACGCCGGCGCGCTTCATCACGTTCATCGTGGTCTTCCTGGGCGTCCTGTCCTCGATCGCGACCGACGCCGGATACCTGGTCCTCATCCCGCTCGCCGCCGCGGTGTTCCACACGCTCGGCCGACATCCGCTCGCAGGCCTGGCCGCGGCGTTCGCGGGCGTGGGCGGCGGGTTCGGCGTCAACCTCCTCATCACCCCGATCGACGGCATGCTCGCCGAGATCACCAACGAGTCGATCGCGGACCCCGCGCAGCACGTCTCGATCACGGGAAACCTCTACTTCGCGATCGTCTCGACCATCGTGGTGACCCTGGTCGCGACCCTCGTGACCGAGAAGTTCGTCGAGCCACGCCTGGGCACCTACCGCGAGGACGAGGCTCCCGCGCCCGACGACCACGACTCGGGCGGCGCGGCCGCGCCAGCCCCCTCGGGCGAGCTGACCACCGCGGAGAAGCGCGGGCTCAGATGGTCCGGGTTCGGCCTGATCGGGGTCACCGCGCTCGTCCTGCTGCTGGCGCTCCCGTCCTGGGGGCCGCTGCGCAACCCCGAGACCGGCAGCCTCATCGAGGGCTCGCCGCTCATGGGCAGCATCATCTTCCTGATCCTGATCTACTTCTTCGTCATGGGCCTGTGCTACGGCAAGGGCGCAGGGACGATCAAGAACAGCATGGACGTCATCAACCCCATGACGAAGACCATCGCGGGCCTGTCCGGGCTGATCTTCCTGCTGCTGATCATCAGCCAGTTCATCGCCTACTTCAACTACTCGAACCTGGGCACGGTCGCGGCCGTGAACATGGCCGACGCCCTCGAGCAGGCGAACCTCGGGACGGTCCCGCTCATCATCGGCCTCATCGCGATGACGGCCGTGATCGACATCTTCATCGGCGGTGTGGTGCCGAAGTGGGCGATCTTCGCCCCGATCTTCGTGCCGCTGTTCATCCAGCTCGGCATCTCGCCCGACCTCGCGGTCGCGGCCTACCGCGTGGGCGACTCGCCGATCAACGTCGCGACCCCGCTCATGCCGTACTTCGCGCTCATCGTCATCTTCGCCGAGCGGTACCGCAAGAAGGTCGGTGTGGGCTCGATCATCTCGCTCATGCTGCCCTACACGGTCGCGCTGCTTCTCGTGTGGACCGCGCTGCTCGTGGGCTGGTACCTGCTGGGGCTGCCGCTGGGCCCAGGAGCGGAGATCTACCTGCAGTGAGGCAGCGGCCCGACGGCGGAGCGTACGTCGTCGGGCCCGGCGTCGCCCCACCCCGGGTCCTCCCGGGCGACGCGACGAGGACACGACGAGGACACGACGAGAGGCCGGTCGCTCGCGGTGCGAGCGC
>NZ_JBHXBO010000207.1:0-7352 GCF_042726775.1 Oerskovia sp. NPDC060287 | reverse complement strand
CGTAGGTCTCGTAGAAGCCCTGACCGTCCTGCCACTTGTACGCCGCGACCCGGACCGTGCCCGCAGGCACCGACGTCGCACGGCTGTTGAAGGACTGCGCCGCGATCTTGCCCGGGAGAAGCTTGGTGAACTTCTTCTCGCCGAACGCGGTCGTGTAGCGCACGTCGATCGGGAGCGACTCGCCGTTCACGCCCTTGACCGACAGCTGGACGCGACCCGCGACGCACTGGGTCGTGGCCGTGAGGCCGTCCATGACGACGTCGGGCAGGTCTGCGCCCTCGACCGTCAGGGCGAGCCGCGTGACCGTCCCGCTCGGGGCGGCGACGACGTACACGCCGTACTCGCCCCCTGCGGTCTCCGCCGGGACCGGCACCTCGAGGCTCGCAGCCCCGTTCGTGACCGTGCCCGTGGCGACCGGCGTGCCCGGGTTCGCCGCGTCGAACGCCGTGCCCGCAGGCACGAGGTACGCCGAGACGCCCGTGTTGAGCGGGCTGCCGAGCGACGTGAGGTTCAGGCGCGAGACCTTGGCCGTCACGGACTCGCCCGCGGTGACCGTCCCCAGACCGTCCGCGACCACGCTGCGACGAGCGAAGTCGGGGCTGAGGTTCGGGTGGGTCTGCAGGTAGGAGATCCACGCGTCGCGGTCGATCAGACCCGAGTCACGGGCGTCCGTGCCCTGCGCGAAGACCCGGAAGTTGTCACCACCGGTGGCGAGGAACGAGAACGTCGCGACCCGGTACGTCTTGGCCGGGTCGAGCGGCTCGCCGTTGACGAGGACCGAGGTGACGTTGTCGCCGGGGGTGGCGTTCACGTCGGTCGTCTTGACCGTGTACTTGACGTTGTCCGACAGGCCGAGGGCCAGGAACGGGCGCGACGGGCGCGTGCCGTCCGGGTTGGTCTGCCACTGCTGCTCGAGCATCGTCTCGACCTGCGCACCCGTGAGGGACACGGTCCACAGGTTGTTGACGAACGGCAGGACCGCGTTGGCCTCGGCGTAGGTGATCACGCCGTCGTCGCCGTAGAACAGCTCGTTGCGCAGGCCACCCGCGTTGACGACACCGAAGTCGGCGCCGCCACGGGCCGGGTCGGCCAGCGTGTCGAGCAGCGAGGTCGCCACGAGGTTGCCGAGGGTCGACTCCGAGGCACGGTCGTCACGACCCGTGGACGGGAGCGGGCCCGAGCCCTTGTACTTGCCGTCGACGTACGAGCCGCCCAGGAAGGCGGTCGTGATGTCCGCGGTGACCGAGCCGACGGGCTGGGCACCGATGACCTCGGCCTGCGCGAGCGCCGCGTCCACGATCGTCTTGACCTCGGCCACGCGCGGGTACGCCGCGACGAGCTCCGGGGCGGGCGTCGTGGTGCGCTTGACGTTCGCGACCGAGTAGTCCGTGACCTCGTCGGTCGCGGTGTCGAACGTCAGGCTCACGTGCCCGATGTTCTCGCCGTAGCTCCCGGTCTGCAGGACGGGACGGGTCTTGTCGGTGCCGGGGATCGGCGCCTCCCACGCGTACTGCTTGTGGGTGTGGCCCGTGAAGATCGCCGCGACGCGCGCGTCCGTGTCGTTGACGATCTGCTCGAACGCGCCCTGGTGGGCGAGCTCCTGCTCGAGCGACGAGCCGTCCGGCGTGCCGGCGCTCGCGCCCTCGTGGTACAGCGCGACCAGGAGGTCGGCCTCACCGTTCGCCGGGTCGCCGTCGCGCAGCTGCGCGGCGACACGGTTCACGGCCTCGACCGGGTCGCCGAACGAGAGGTCCGCGATCCCGGACGGGGTCACGAGCGTCGGGGTCTCCTCGGTGACGGCGCCGATGACGCCGACCTTGACGCCGTCGACGTCGATCACCGCGTACTCCGGCAGGACCGGGTTGGTGGTGTCCTTGGCGTAGACGTTGGCACCCAGGTAGGACCAGTCGGACGCGTCGGTGACGCGCCCGGCCAGGTCGCTGAAGCCCTTGTCGAACTCGTGGTTGCCCACCGCGGAGGCGGACAGGTCCAGGGCGTTGAGCACGTCGATGGTCGGCTGGTCGTCCTGCAGCGCCGACGCGAAGAGCGAGGCACCGATGTTGTCGCCGACCGACAGGAACGCCGTGCCCGCCGGGTTGGCGGCGCGCAGCTGCTCGACGGTCCCGGCGAAGTTGACCGTGTTCGCGTCGATACGACCGTGGAAGTCGTTGATCGCGAGCAGGTCGAGCTCCTTGACCCCGCCCGGCTCCTCGCCGCCCAGCTCGAGGCCGACGACGATCGGGTCGTGGTCGGACGAGCGGAACGCCGTGGTGTCGTACAGGTTCGAGACGTTGTAGTTGAAGCGGCTGTACTCGTTCGCGATGGGCTCGACCGAGTTGATGTTCCAGATGTCGGTGTCCGTCACCGCCGCGGCGGCGCCCGGCGAGGCGAGCACGTGGTCGAGCGAGCCGACGAGGCCGTCGAACAGGTACGTCTCCTTGCCCGTGGTGGGGCCGAGGTCGACGAAGCCTGCGTCCGTCAGGACCTTGATCGGGTCCTCCTGGGCGTAGGCGTTGAAGTCTCCCGCAAGGAGCACCTTGTCGGTGCCCGCGGCCGTGGAGACCTGGTCGGCGAACGTGACGAGCGCCGTCGCCTGCTTGACGCGCGAGGCGTTCGAGGCGCCCTGCCCGTCGCCCTGGTCGGCGTCGACGCCCGCGCCGGAGCCCTTGGACTTGAAGTGGTTCGCGATGACGACGAAGTCCGTCGCAGCCTCTCCCCCGGCGACCCGGAAGGTCTGGGCGAGCGGCTCACGCGCGTTGTCGAAGGCCGCGACGTCGTGGATGACCGAGGCCCCCACGGGCTCGACGGCCGCCGGACGGTAGATGAAGGCCGTCCGGATGACGTCCTCCGAGGCGGGCAGCGTGGCCGGGGAGGGCACGAACGCCCAGGTCCCCGCACCGGCCGCAGCGTTGAGCTTCGACGTGAGCGTCGAGAGCGCCGCGTCGCGGTTCTTGCCGAAGGCCTTCGAGTTCTCGATCTCCTCGAGCGAGACGACGTCCGCGTCGAGCGCGTTGATCGCCGCGACGATCTTGGTCTCCTGACGCTGCAGGTTGGTCGCGTTCGCCGCGCCGCGGGCGTCGCAGCCCGTGCGCACCGTGATGGGGTTGCCCTCGCGGTCCGTGTAGAACTGGCACCCGCTGAGCTGGTCGCCCGTCGTGGTGAAGTAGTTCAGGACGTTGAAGGTCGCCACGGTCACGTCGCCGCCCACGGCCTCCGGGGAGTCCGTGCGCGTGTTCGCGAACGTCGCGGGCTGGACCGCGGCGGCGTTGGCCGGGGTCAGCTCCGTGACGGGCTGGAAGTTCCAGCCGTCGAACCGGTAGTCGAGCACGACCGGGGACGTGAAGGTCGCGAGCGCGCCGACACGCACCGGGGCACCGCCTGTGAGGTACGGCAGGGGCTTGGCCTTGTTGGCCGCGTTGTTGAAGTTGGTCGTCGCACCGTCGTCGAGGTTGACCCGGCGGGCGTTGGCGTCGGTGACCGCGGCTGCGGCCTCCGCGCTGCCCGGGCGGCCGACCGACGTGGGCTGGCGCAGCGGCTCGGTGCCGCTCGCCAGGACGACCGAACCGTAGTAGTTCGTGTCGTAGTTGTCGGCGACGACGTAGTCACCGGCGGGCTGGACCAGCATGCCCTCGAGCTTCTCGCGGTCCGCGTCGGTCGCGGGGTACGCGACGTTCGCGGGCTTGACGACCTCTGCCGGGTCCGTCAGGACCTTCCAGCCGCCGGCAGCAGGCGTGACCTGCGTCAGGCCGAAGTACTCCGAGACCACACCCGTGACCTCGACGTGCTGGCCGACCTGCAGCGCCGTCGCCGCGGCCTTCGAGTACACGAAGAGGCCGTCCGACGCGGTGTGCGTCGCGAGGTCGAGGTCGCCGCCCGAGCCGGCGGTCTGGATGTAGAGGCCGTCGAACCCGCCCGACGGGTAGGTCGCGGTCACGACGCCGCGCGTCGTGACGGTCTGGCCCACGAGGGGGCTCGCGGCGCCCGTGCCCTGGATCTCGGCGATGGTCTTGGCCGTGCCGGGCTCGGGGTCCGGGCCGGGGCCCGATCCGCCGCCGCTGTTCTGCGGGGTGACGGTGCTGCTGACCGCGAAGTCCACGGAGTTGTTGTCCGTGTCCGCGCCGGTCGCGCGGTTGAGCGAGCTGGGCACGTTGTTCGCGGTGCCCGCGGGCGCCGCAGCGGTCTCGAACGTGTTGGACGTGCCGTACCCCAGGAGGTCGACGACCTGCGGGTTGCCCACGAGCGAGCCCGGCGTCAGCGTGATCGCCGAGGGAGACTTGACCAGCGCGAGCGTGCCGTTCTGCCCCTGCGGGGCGATGGTGCCCGTCGCGTCGGGGGTCGGGAGGGCCGCACCGGTCGCGCCGTTCGAGGCGCCCTGGACCAGGTAGTAGCCACCGGCCTTGATCTTGCCGGACAGCGGGACGACGCCGTTCGAGGCACCCGTGCCCGTCGCGGAGCGGTACTGGACGGACCAGCCCGAGAGGTCGATGTCCGCGTTCGTCGGGTTGTAGAGCTCGACGAACTTGTTGAGGTACGGGGCGTTGGCGCTGCCGCCGTTGAGGTACGCCTCGTTGATGACGACGGACGACCCGTCGACCGCAGCAGAGGCAGCCCCCGCGGCTACCGTGCTGAACGCCGCCGTGGCGACGAGCGACGCGGACAGGGTGGCCGCGACCACACCTCTCCTGCGTCGGGACTGATGGTGACTACCGATCACGCTGACTCCTTCGTGTCGTGGCCGGGTTCCCGGCGCGCCCACCTCGGCGCGGGTGGCGCAGGTGCGGGCTCTGGAATCCAACAGCAGGCTGATGAACGCGCGGTGTCCGGCCGGTCACTTCCGGTCGAACGCCCGCTTCCCCCTACGAACGGCACTGTCCTGCCGGGGAGCGCGACGTCGTCGTGCGTAGACCGGTCGACGGGCGCCGTCGCCCGTTCGTCCTGGCACGCTATCTCACGATGCAGACACTGGAAACTTCCTGGGTGCGGGTCGCGGGGCGAAGTTCACCCGCTGGTCGGGAGGTGTGCGCGTGCCCGACGGCGGCGCGCAGGCCCGCGCGCTCGGCTCGCCCTACCTGTCGCGGCGACGGGCGGCCTGCAGCGGCAGCAGCCCCGAGATGTCCGACCGTTCGCCCGAGGCGCTGATGCGTCCGTCGGCGACGGCCTCGGCCCAGACCACGGTGCCCGTGACGAGGCCGAGCCAGGTCTCGGGATCCGTCTCGACCACGTTGGGCGGGGTCCCGCGCGTGTGCCGCGGACCCTCGACGGCCTGGACCGCCCCGTACGGGGGGACGCGGACCTCGACCGCGTGGCCCGGCGAGACCTCGGCGAGCTCCTCGAGCGTGAAGCGGACGGCGGTCGTGACCTCGGGGCGGCCGGCGACGCCGTCCTGCCAGGCGGCCAGGGCGGTGCGGCCGACGGCAGGGTCGGTGCGGCGACGAGGAGGCATGGGTCCATCCTCCCCTCTCCCCTGCCGAGTGCATGATTGCGCTGCGACTCGCCGGGCGTTTCGCGGCGGAATCATGCACTCGACGGGGCGGGCCGTCAGACCAGGTCGAAACCGACCCGTCGCAGCTCGATCGACGCCTCGCGCAGCCGCACCCGGACGGGGTCGCCGAGCGGCAGGCCGACGCCCTGGACGCTCGCCCGGACCGCGGGCTCGGCGATCACGACCTGGCCGCGGACCAGGTCGTGGCCGGTCTGCGCCGGGGCGGCCGCCCCGGCAGCGGGATCGCCTGCCGCGGAGGCGTCCGACCTGCTGTCGACCGACGCCTTCGCAGCCCTCGCGGCCCGCTCGGCGTCCTTGGTCGCGCGGCGTCGGCGCTCGTCGTCGTTCTCGACGTCGACCACGACCGCGTCGAACTCCTCGCCCACGCGGCCCGCGAGCAGGGCGGCCTCGACGACGTCGACGCTCGACCGCTCGTACGAGCCGGCCCTCTGTCCCGTGCGAGCCATGGTCCGCGGCAGGCCGGGGAGCGCCTCGCGCACCCAGGTCGGGACCTGCGTCCCCGCGCTGAGTGCCAGGCAGATCTCGGTGCCGTAGCGGTCGACCAGACGGCGCAGCGGTGCGGTCACGTGCGCGTACTCGGCCGCGATGGCGGCGTGCGCGACGTCGTCGGGCACCTCCTGAGGCTGCCCCACCCCACCGAAGGGCGCGTACGAGGCTCCCCGGAACAGCGACGTCGCCTCGTTGAGGAACGCGGCGTGCCGTGAGGTGCCCGAGTCGAGCGTCGGCAGCAGGTCGCCGTACGGGACGTCCTTGGGCCAGTCGATCCCCAGCGCCCGGGCCGTGCGCCGCAGGCGCGCGAGGTCGCGCGGGTCCGCCGCAGGCAGGGTGCGGAAGATCCCGACGCCACCCGCACGCATGAGCTGCGCCGCCGCGATCCCGGTCAGCAGCGAGATCTGGGCGTTCCACCCCTCGACCGGCAGCGTCGAGCGGAACGCGAGCCCGAACGTCCCGTCCGGGTTCACCACGACGTCCTGCTCGGGCACGTTGAGCGACACCCCGCCCCGCTCGCGCTCACGCGCCTCGCGCAGCAACCCGATCTCGCGGAGCAGGTCGAGCATCTCCCCCGCGTCACCGGCGTCGAGGCGCGCCTGGACCTCCTCGTAGGTGAGTCGGGCCGTGCTGCGCACGAGGGCGCGCTCGACCCGCGCGGAGACGATCTCCCCGCGCGCGTCGAGCCCGACGTGCCAGACGGCGGCGGGCCGGTCCGCGTCCGGCAGGAGGCTCGCAGCGGACTCGGACAGCACCTCCGGGTGCAGCGGGGTGCGCTCGTCGGGGCCGTAGAGCGTCATGCCCCGCTCGTTGACCTCGGCGTCGAGCGCACCCCCCGGGGTCACGAACACCCCGAGGTCCGCGATCGCGTACCGCACGAGGAATCCCCCGGGGGCGCGCTCGAGGTGGACGGCCTGGTCCAGGTCCATGGACCCCGGCGGGTCGATCGTCACGAAGCCGACGGCACGCAGGTCCGCACGGCCCGACGACACGTCGGTCGCAGCCGCGGCCGCGGCGTCGTCGAGCACGTCCTGCGGGAACTCCGCGGGGATCTCCATCTCGGCGCGCAACGACGCGAGCGCGGCGAGGACCGGGTCGACCGCGGGCCGGACAGGGGCGGTGGTGGGCGCGATGCGCAGGTTCCTGGTGGGCACGAACCGACTCTAGGCCGTCGCTCCGGGCGTCGGACGGCGGCGCGACCGGGTCGTCGGACGGCAGAGCGTAACACCGGGGCCCGGGGCGGGCCTTGCGCCGGCCTTGATCCGTACCCGGTGGCCGAGTGGCTGAACCAATTCGTGCGCGACCCGTTGACACCCGGCGCGCCAGGGCCGAGCGTGGTCCAGCCACTGGGCCAATGAGG
>NZ_JBHXBO010000206.1:0-7411 GCF_042726775.1 Oerskovia sp. NPDC060287 | reverse complement strand
GTCCCTCGGTGGTCGTTGTCATGGCTGCTCGTTACCAGCCGAGCCCGAGCGCATCGGCCTTGGCCTGGATCGTCTTGGCCGCGTCCTCAGCGGTGACCTGACCGTTGGCGACCTTCTCGGCCTCGGTCTCGATCGTGGCCGAGAGCTCGTCCCAGCTGGGCACGGTCGGCGGGGCGATCGTGTTCTTGAGCTGCTCCTGGAGGACCTGGGTGCGGGGGTTGGCCGTCAGGGCCTCGTCGTCCCAGGCGCTGTTGACGGCCGGGAGGTCGTTGGTCGCGGCGTACCACTCCTGCTGCGTCTCGGGCTCTGCGAGCCAGCGGACGAGCTTCCACGCACCGTCGGCGTTCTTGGCCTCGTTGAAGACCCCGAGGTGCGCACCGCCGATGTACGAGTCGTTGTTCGTGGTGCCTGCGGGGACCGGGACGGTCGCGACGTTCTGCTCGACCCAGTCCTCGCCCTGCATGTCCGCGAGGACGTTGACCATCCACGGCCCGGAGATGAAGGCCGGGTCGGACCCGTCGACGAACGCGCTGTTCTGCGTGTCGCCGTAGCCGGCGAGCGGGGACAGGCCCTCGGTGAAGAACGAGGCGTAGTAGTTCAGCGCGTCGATCATCGCCTGGTTGTCGAGGTCGTAGGCGTCGCCGGCCTCGTTGAAGACCGATCCGCCCGCCTGCGAGTAGAAGGGGAGGATGACCTGCGTGGAGTCCTCCGCGTCACCCATGGGGAGCTGGAGGCCGTAGGTGGAGCCGTTGGCCTTCATGGCCTCGGCGAACGCGGTGAGCTCGTCCCACGTGGTGGGGGCGGCCACGCCGGCTGCCTCTGCGAGGTCCGAGCGGTAGTACATGACGCGGGTCTCGACGTACCACGGCACGCCGTACTCGACGCCGTCGGCCACGGTCGAGGCCGCGGCTCCCTCGACGAAGTCGGCGCTCTCCACGAGCCCGTCGGGGACGGGGGCGAGGCCACCGGTGGACACCATGGTCGGCATGAACGACGTGCCGATCATGATCGCGTCGGGGACCGTGCCGGCGGCGACGGCCGTCTGGAACTTCGTCATGACGTCGGCCCACGGGATCGTGGTGACCTGGACCTTCGCGTCGGGGTTCTCGTCCGTGAAGCCCTTGACGAAGTCGGGGAGCTTCTCGCCCTCTTCGCCCATGGCCCAGACGGTGATGTCGCCGGTGGCGGGCGAGTCGTCCACGGTCGTGGTGGTCGCGGCGCCGGTCTGGCGATCGGCCGACCCTTCGTCGGCGCGCCCACAGGCGGTCAGTGCCAGGAGTCCGACGATGCCGACGGCGACCGCCTTGCGTCCGAGCTTCATGAGCAATCCTCCTCATCGAGTGTTCGGCTCGATCTCTGAGCCGATGCGAAACTACCATAGCGTGCGCTCGGTTAGTCTTTTCACCAGGGGTGTCCGGAGCCGTACCGTGGATACCGACAAATCCTGACGAAGGAGACGGTGATGACCCAGAGCGGGCCCGGCACGCGAGCTGCCGACACGGCGACGACCCCGAAGAACCCCACGACCCCGAACGAGGGCAAGAGGCCCGACGGACGACTCGTGCGCGGCGAGCAGCGCCGACGCGAGATCCTGCGGACCGCGGTCGAGGTCTTCGGTGAGCAGGGCTTCCGCGGCAGCTCGTTGCGGGAGATCGCCGCCCGGGTGGGGATCTCCGAGGCGGGCCTCCTGCACCACTTCGGGAGCAAGGCGGCGCTCCTGACGGCGACCATCGAGGAGCGCGACCGGCGTGACCTCGAGCGCCGCACCGAGGCGGAGACCGACGGGGCCTCGCTGCTGGCCACCATCCGGGACCAGGTCCGTCGGAACGCCGAGACCCCCGGGCTGGTCGGGCTGCACGTCGTCGTCGCCGCGGAGGCCACGGAGCCGAACCATCCCGCGCACGACGTCGTCCGCGACCGCTACCGGGCGCTGCGCCACCAGGACGACACGCGCTTCCGGGACGCGATCGACCGCGGCGAGCTGCGCCCCGAGGTCGACCCGCAGGCGATCGGCCAGCTCTTCTCCGCGGTCATGGACGGCCTGCAGCTCCAGTGGCTGCTGGACCCCGAGAACGTCGACATGGTCGCGCTGTTCGACCACTTCGTCGCGCTGCTGCAGCCGGTCCAGGACGCGGCGTCCGCCACCGATGAACACACCACAGAGCAGGAGTCCACGTGACCACCACCGCCATGACCGCCGCCCCCGCGGGCACGACCCTCGCCTCGGGCGGGACGACAGTCGAGCTCACGGCGGGCGGTGACGTGCGCGCCGTCCGCACCGGCGGGCTGCTCGTCAACCAGTACCTCCCTGGTGAGCACGACCGCATGCCGGGCGGCATGGTCCTGCGCGCGACCCGCGCGGACGGGACGGTCGAGGTCGCGCAGCTCACCGGTTCCGCGCCCGCCGTGACGGGCGTGGAGACCGGCACCGACCGCGTCGTGTGGTCCGGGGCGGCGCTCGGGCTGGAGTCGGAGGTCTCGCTCACCGTGGACGACCGGGCCCTCGTGTGGCGCGTCGACCTCCGGGCCGGGACGGGGACCCGTGCGGACGCGGTCTACGACGTCGTGCACGTCCAGGACCTCGCGCTCGCGCCTCCCGCTGCCGCGCTCTCGAGCGAGGCGTACGTCTGCCAGTACCTGCTGCACCGCGCGCTCGAGCACCCCACCGCGGGGAGCGTCCTCGTCAGCAGGCAGACCATGTCGGCGCTGCCGAGACTGCCGCTCGCCGTCACGTTCCTCGTCGAGGGCGCAGCCGCCCACCTCACCGACTCCCTGCAGGTCTTCACCCCGCGGTCGCGGCGCGACGGCGTGCCGCACGGGCTGCTCGGCCCGGTCTCCTCGGGCGTGCTGCAGTACGAGTACGCGATGCAGACGCTCGTGTCGCACCCCCTGGACCTGTCGACGGGCGCGGCCCAGGTGCACGCGGTGACCGTGGTCGACGTCGACGCGCGCGGACCGCTCGACGCGCACGTCGAGCAGGTGTCCGGCTGGGCGGACGCCGCCGTCGCCGTCGCGGCGGCCGAGCGCCCTGCCGTCCCGCTGCCCACGACGGGCTCGGTGCTGCGCGACGCTCCTCTCCTGGCCGGGGACGAGCTCGACGAGGCAGGACTGGTCGCGGCCCTCGGACTGGCGTCCGACGAGGTCCTGCTGCCCGAGCGCGACGCCGAGGGCACGCTGCTCTCCTTCTTCACCCCGGGTGGGTCGCACGTCGTCGACGGCCGCAAGGAGCTCGTCACCGAGCGGTCGCACGGCCACGTCCTCAAGGCGGGGGACGCGGTCCTGCCCACCGACGAGGTGCTGTCCGTCACCGCGTTCGCGCCCGGCGTCTTCGCCTCGCACGTGGTCCTCGGCAACACGACCGCCAACCGGCTCGCCACGGTCCACCGCCACCACCTCAACCTGCTGCGCAGCAGCGGGCTGCGGGTCCTCGTCGACGACGGCCGGGGCCCCCGCCTGCTGGGCGTCCCGTCGGCGCTCGTGCTCGACGTCGGCGGTGTCCGGTGGCTGTACGAGACCCCGCTCGGCCGCATCGACGTGCGGACCGTCGCCCATCACCGCCAGGACCGAGTCGACGTGAGCGTGGGGTGCGAGCGGGCGCTGCGCGTCACCGCCACGCTCGAGCTCGACGACGAGGCCGGCGGCTGGACGGTCGAGCACACGTCCGAGACCTCGCTCGTCGTCCGCCCCGTCCCGGGCGCGGACGTCGCGACGCACTACCCCGACCTCCGCTACGCCGTCTCGTCGAGCGCCCCCCTCGCCCTCGATGGAGCCGCTGCGCACCGGGTGGACAGCTCGTCGGACACCGGCGCGCTGACCCTCGCGATCGCGGGTTCGCTGCACGGCGACGCCGGCGCGCTCGCCCTGGTCGCGCCCGAGCACGACCCGCTCGACGACCTCGAGGCGACGCTCGCGGGCCATCTCGAGACCGTGCGGGGGCTCGTCCGCGGGCTGCGCTTCCAGCCGCACCCGGAGCTCGCGACGCAGGAGCTCGACCTCCTCGTGCCCTGGTACGCGCACGACGCGCTGATCCACTTCCTCGTGCCCCACGGGCTCGAGCAGTACTCGGGCGCGGCCTGGGGGACCCGCGACGTGTGCCAGGGACCGTTCGAGCTGGCGCTGGCGGGTGGCCGGACCGACATCGCCCGGCAGATCGTGCTGCGGGTCCTCGCGCACCAGCACACCTGGGGCGGGTTCCCGCAGTGGTTCATGTTCGACGAGTACGCCGAGCGGTACAACGACTCCTCGCACGGCGACGTCGTCGTGTGGCCGCTCTTCGCGCTCGCCCAGTACCTCGAGGCGAGCGGTGACCTCGGGATCCTCGACGAGGTGGTCCCCTTCTGGGACCACGCCCGCCGGAGCCCTGCCACGCAGGGCCCTGACGCCCGCGCGACCGTCACCGAGCACGTCGTGCGGATCCTCGACCACCTCGAGACCGACCTGCTGCCCGGCACCTCGCTGCCCGCCTACGGCGAGGGCGACTGGGACGACACCCTGCAGCCGGCGGACTCCCGGATGCGTACCAACCTCGCCTCCACCTGGACGTCGGCGCTGCTCGTGCAGGCCTCGCTCCTCCTGGCCCGCACCACGGCCGGGCGCGACGAGGTCCTGTCCGCGCGTGCCGCGGCGCTCGCCGCGTCGGTGCGTCACGACCTGCGCGAGCGCGCTCTGGTCGACGGCGTCATGGCCGGGTACGTGCGGCACGACGAGCTCGGCGACGAGCTCGTCATCCACCCCCGGGACAGGAGCACGGGGATGCGGTACCGCCTCATCCCGATGACCCAGTCGATCCTCGCGGGCATCCTCACGCCGGAGGAGGCCGAGGAGCACGAGCGCCTCGTCGTCGAGCACCTGCTCTTCCCCGACGGCGTGCGGCTCATGGACCATCCTGCCGCGTTCGACGAGGGGATCCCTCACACGTTCCTGCGGGCCGAGCAGGCCGCGAACGTCGGGCGCGAGGTCGGGCTCATGTATGTGCACGCGCACATCCGCTACGTCGAGGCGCTCGCCGCGCTGGGCCGGGGGAGGGCTCTCGACGAGCTGCTCCGCATCAGCCCGTTCGACCTCGGCTCCCGCATCGACCACGCCCTGCCCCGGCAGCGCAACGCGTACTTCTCGTCGAGCGACGCGGACTTCCCCGACCGGGCGAGCTTCGCCCGCGACTTCGAGAAGCTCCGCGACGGGTCCGTGGGCGTGCGGGGCGGGTGGCGCGTCTACTCGAGCGGTCCGGGGATCTACCTGCGCCAGCTCGTCCAGGGCGTGCTCGGTCTCACCGAGCAGTCGGGTGCTCTCGTGGTGGACCCTGTCCTTCCGGCGACGGCCGACGGGCTCACCGTCGATCTCGAGGTCGGAGGCAGGACGCGCCGCGTCGTCTTCCGGGTCGGGGACGCGGGTGCGCAGGTCCAGGTCCGGGCAGGAGCCGGACCCGACGACCTCGTCGTCGTCCCGTCCGCCGCGCGCGCGGGGGACTACCGGCAGCGGGGTGTCGTCGTCGCGCCCGAGGCGCTGGGCGTCGCGGCCGTCGTCGAGATCTCGGTGCCCGCCGGGTCGTAGCCCGGCTGGGTCCCGTCGCCGTCGCGCCGAGGACGAGGTCGTGGTCGCCGTGGCCCCCCGCGCGACCACGGCCTCGTCCTCGACGGGGCGGGCCCCGCTACTCCCGCACCGCCCGGACGATCTCCGCCGCGAGGTCGGCCGGCCGCGAGAACATGGGCCAGTGCCCGGTCGGCAGGTCGACGTAGGTGACGTCGAGCTCACCGAGCTCGGTGTGCAGCGGCGGCCCGGGGTGTGCCATCTGCCGCAGGACCTCCGACGGCAGGCTGGTGCAGATGGCGGTCGCGGGCACGTCGAGCCTCGCGGGGTCGCTCACCCGCACCCGGCCACCGGCCACGCCCGCGGGGTGGGGGACCGCCCGCGCGCGGAACCGGGCGAGCCCGGCCTCGTCGATCCCGTCGAGGCTCGACCCGGCGGCCTCGAGGTCCTCCCACGCGGGCAGCGGGAGGTCGACCGTCCCCGCGGGGAGGTCGGGGGCGAGCGAGGCCCCGTCGACCAGCGGGCCCGTGTCGACGTAGACCGCGCGCCGGATGCGCGCGGGGTCCCGGTCGACGACCTCGTGGATCACGGGCCCGCCACCGCTGTGCCCCACGAGCACGACATCGCCCTCGAGCGGTGCGATCACGTCGCGCACGGCCTGGACGTGGTCCTCGCGGGTGAGGCCGCTGCGGTCGGTCTCGACGTCGTCGAGCCCGGGGAGGGTGACGGCGTGCGGTGCGAGGCCCGCGGCCTCGAGGTGGGGGACGACGTCGTCCCACGCCCAGGCCCCGAGCCAGAAGCCCGGGACGAGGACGACGTGGGTCTGCCGGTCGCTGCTGCTGTGCTGCGTCGAAGTGGTCATGGACCCACTCTCGCCCGACCCTGGTGACACCTGTCTGTCACCATTGTTCGAGGAGGTTCGACGGGGTCCACCGACGAGCCCGGGACCCGGCGGAGGCGACGTGAACAAGACCGAGCGGCTCTACGCGACGGCCGAGGAGCTGCGTCGCGCCGGACGCGCCGGGACCACGGGGGCCCGGCTGGCCCGCCTCTTCGAGGTCAGCGAGCGCACCGTCAAGCGCGACGTCTCGGCGCTCCAGCAGGCCGGGCTGCCCGTGTGGGCGCAGGCCGGGCCGGGCGGCGGGTACGTGCTCGACCCCTCCGCGTCGCTGCCTCCCGTCAACTTCTCGCCCCAGCAGGCGGTCGCGGTCGCGGTCGCGCTCGCCGCGCTCCCGCCCGGCAGCCCGTTCGCGGTCGACGCCGCTGCGGCGCAGGGCAAGGTCTGGGACGCGCTGGGCCCCGAGGCGCGCGAGCGCGCGTCGGCGCTCGCCGCGAGGGTGTGGATCGACCGAGGAGACACGGCCGGCCGGCCCCGGGACGCCCCGCAGTCGGTGCCCGACGGCGCGGCTCGCCCGGGTGCGGACGTCGCCCCGGGGGGCCCGGGGGTGCCCGACGACGCCGCTCGCCCGGGTGCGGACGTCGCCCCGGGTGGGGTCGTCCCGCGCGCCCACGCCCACCTGCAGGTCCTGCGGGCGGTCGAGCAGTCGCTCGCCCGGTCGCTCGTGCTCGCTCTCCGCTACCGCGACGGCCGCGGCAACGAGTCGGCCCGGAGGGTCGAGCCCGTGATCCTGGCCCACACCGAGGCTGCCTGGTACCTCGTCGCGTGGTGCCGGTCCCGTGAGGCCGTCCGGTGGTTCCGGCTCGACCGCGTCGAGCGGGCAGACCTCACCGGTGAGACGTACGTGCCGCGGCCGGTCGCGGAGGTGGGGACCCCGCCGTCGGGCGCTGTGCCTGTCGCCTGAGCGGTCCGTGGCCTGCGTGGTCTGCCGAGAACGACCCTGCGCCGGGTCGAGCACGAGGTTGCGGTCGTCCAGCGCCCCAGAAC
>NZ_JBHXBO010000205.1:0-7429 GCF_042726775.1 Oerskovia sp. NPDC060287 | reverse complement strand
CCGCTGGAAAGCGACCACAACCTCGTTCTCGACAGCGCGGAACCTCGTGCTCGGCGGGCACGCCCGACCGTCCTGCTTCCGTCCGCGGCGATTAATGTGATATCACTTTGATAGATGCGGAGCGCGAGGCGCCGTAGCCCGACGAGAGGAACAGCCATGACCGAGACGACGGCCCCACCGCAGGAGTCCGTGGGCGGCGAGCCGAGCGGCCGACCCGTCGGGCACGACGGCACGCGCGTCGACGTGACGGAGCGCCCAGCCTGGTCGACCGGCGCGGGCGGCGCCCTGGTCGCGCTGATCGTGTTCGCACTGCTCGTGGTCGGCGCGGTCCTGCTCTTCGCCCAGGACGAGGGGCCCGCGGTCCTCGGCGGCGTCGTGGTGTCGGTGGTCGCGGTCCTGCTGCTGACCGGGCTCGGCGTCGTCAACCCGGGCCAGACGCTCGTGGTCCAGCTCTTCGGCCGCTACCTCGGCACGATCCGCCGCACGGGCCTCGTCTTCACCGTCCCGCTCACGACCCACAAGCGCGTCTCGGTGCGTGTGCGCAACTTCGAGACGAGCGAGCTCAAGGTCAACGACGCCGACGGCAACCCCATCAACATCGCCTCGATCGTCGTCTGGCAGGTCGCCGACACCGCGAAGGCCACGTTCGCCGTCCAGGACTACGAGGACTTCGTGCGCGTCCAGTCCGAGTCCGCGCTGCGCCACGTCGCGATGTCCCACCCGTACGACCAGGCCGACGAGGGCGAGGAGAGCCTGCGCGGCGCGACCGAGCTCGTGTCGGCCGAGATCGCGCAGGAGGTCGCGGCGCGCGTCGTCATCGCGGGCATCGAGGTCGTCGAGGCCCGCATCTCCAACCTGGCGTACGCCCCGGAGATCGCGCAGGCCATGCTCCAGCGCCAGCAGGCCGGGGCGATCATCGCGGCCCGGTCGAGGATCGTCGAGGGCGCCGTGTCGATGGTCGAGGACGCGCTCCAGCGCCTCGAGGCCGAGTCGATCGTCACGCTCGACGACGAGCGTCGCGCCGCCATGGTGTCGAACCTCCTCGTCGTGCTGTGCAGCGACAGCCGCGCGACCCCCGTCGTCAACGCCGGGTCGCTCTACTCGTGACGCCGGAGGTCCCGGCGCCCGCTCCCGGCGGGTCGCCGGGGGCAGGAGAGCCGGGGCCCGACGGCGGAGCGGACGTCGGGCATGAGGGTGCGCCGGGTGCGGGGGTGCCCGACGGCGGAGCAGGCGTCGGGCGCGAGGGTGCGCCGGGTGCGGGGGTGCCCGACGGCGGAGCGGGCGTCGGGCATGAGGGTGCGCCACGGAGGCCCCGGGCCGAGCGGAAGCAGGTCCTGCTGCGCCTCGACCCGGCGGTCCACGACGCGCTCGCGCGCTGGGCGTCGGACGAGCTGCGGAGCGTCAACGCACAGATCGACATGGTGCTGAGGCGGGCCCTCGACGCCGAGGGGCGGCTCCCGCGGGACGTACGCCCGCCACGCCGTCCGGGGCGGCCGCCCGCAGAGTGACGGCCCGCAGAGTGACCGGCTCGTGCTGCGACGCCCCGAGGTGCCGAGCACGAGGTTGCGGTCGTCTATCCACCGGTTGACGACTGCAACCTCGGGCTCGACTGCGCGGAACCTCGTTCTCGACTGCGCGGAACCTCGAGCTCGACAGGACGAGCGACCCCGACCGGGCGGGGCCCGCTCCTCCTCCGTCCGGCGAGCGCCCGTCCACCGAGTGCTGTCGTGTCTCGGTCCTCCGAGCGTCGTCACGCTCCACCCGCTCGCCCTGTTCGGCTCGCCCGAGCAGGCACGCTCCGGTGCCGACCGATGGGCAGTCCTCCCCGTTGAGCCGGGGGGTCCCCGGCCGCTACTGTTCCGAGGCGGTGGTCGTCGGACCACCACGACGAGAGGTGGACCCGTGGCGTGGTGGGAGGACGAGAAGCCGAGCCTGGCCGACCAGCTCGCGGACTCGAGCAGACCGACGAGGTCGGCCTCGCGCTACACGACCGACCATTCCCGCAGCTGGGGGAGCCTGCCGCTGTGGCTGCTGCTCGGGACCGCGATCACGGTCGTGGGCGGCGCCGTCCTCTGGTCCTCGCGGTCGGCCGTGATGGTCTGTCTCGGCGTGACGGTGCTGGCGCTCGGGCTGTTCTACCTGAGCCAGTACGGGGTCCTGGCGTTCTACGCGCTGCAGGTCGGTCGGCTGCGTGACCGGCGCACCGCGGCGGCGCTCGCGCACGAGTCGGCGCCGGCCCTGACCGACGACGACGTCCGCCAGTTCCACGTCCCCGTCCGCCCCTCGTTCGCGGGGCCGGCGCGACTGGGCCTCCTGGACCCCGGGGAGGGTCCGACGCCCCCGGCGATGCGCGTCGCCCGGATCGTCGGAGGCTCCTGCACCGCGGTCTTCATGGTGGGAGCGGTCGCGACGATCGTGGCGGGCTGGGCCTCACGGTCCTGACCGGCACGCCCGAGCTCCCTCCCGGTGCCGAGAACGAGGTTGCGGTCGCTATCCGGTGGATAACGACCGCAACCCCGTTCTCGACTGCGCGGAACCTCGTGCTCGGCACCGACCGGGGCGCGGAACCTCGTGCTCGGCACCGACCGGGGCGCGGAACCCGGCACCCGGCACCCGGTAGACGCCCGACGCCCGACGCCTCGAAGACCTCAGCACGAGCACCCCAGCAGAACCCCGCCCCCGCGCAGGGCCCCGCGCTCAGCCCGCCGAGCGCAGCCGCAGCGAGTTCCCGACGACGAGCACCGAGCTCATGGCCATCGCCGCGCCCGCGATCATCGGGTTGAGCAGGCCGGCCGCCGCGAGCGGGATCGCCGCCACGTTGTAGGCGAACGCCCAGAACAGGTTCTGCTTGATGATGCGCAGGGTCCGGCGCGAGAGCCGGATCGCCGTCGCGGTCGAGCGCAGGTCGCCCCGGACGAGCGTGATGTCGCTCGCCTCGATCGCGACGTCGGTGCCCGTGCCCATGGCCAGGCCGAGGTCCGCCCCGGCGAGGGCTGCGGCGTCGTTCACGCCGTCCCCGACCATCGCGACGACCCGGCCCTCGGCGCGCAGCCGCGCGACGACGTCGACCTTGTCCTGCGGCAGGACCTGCGCGATCACGTCCTCCTCCGCGATGCCGACCTGCCGCGCGGCGACCCGGGCCGCGCCGGCGTTGTCGCCCGTGAGGAGGATCGGCCGCAGGCCCAGCTCGCGGAGCTCGGCCACAGCCTGGGCCGAGGTCTCCTTGACGGGGTCGCGCAGGACGAGGACGCCCTGGGCCGTGCCGTTCCAGGCGACGACGACGGCGGTCGCGCCCGTGGACTCGGCCTCGTCGAACGCCCGGCGCAGGTCGGTCCCTGCGGCGTCGGGGCGAGCGCCGTCCCCGGGGTTCGCCGGCTCCGCCGCCTCGAACGCGATGCCCTGCTCGGCGAGCCACGACGGGCGACCCACCATGACCCGCTGCGCGTTGAGCGCCCCGGCGGGGGACAGGCCCGAGTGCGCGGTGCGGACCAGGCCGCTGACCCCGCCACCGGGCGAGCTCACGAAGTCGAAGACCTGCGCGGAGCCGATCACGACGCCGTCGGCGCCGGTCTCGACAGCGGCCGCGGACGACGACCGGTCGGGGGAAGCCGTGAGAGCCGCTGTTCCGGCCTGGCCCGCACCGGTACCGCCAGCACCGGTACCGCCAGCACCGGCCGACACCTCACGAGCAGCAGCCGACCCGGCCCCCGCGACCTGCGCCGCAGCGGCCGCGACGGCCTGCGCGATCGGGTGCTCGCTCAGCCCTTCCACCGCGCCGGCGAGGCGCAGGGCGTGGTGAGCGGCGCCGTCGGGACCCTCGCTCGGCGAGCCGGCAGCGGCCCGCGCCGCCTCCGACCCCAGGTCGAGCGAGCCCTCGCGCGTGACCACGCGCTCGAGCGCCATGCGGCCCTGCGTCACGGTGCCGGTCTTGTCGAGCACGATCGTGTCGACGCGGCGCGTGGACTCGAGGACCTCGGGTCCCTTGATGAGGATGCCGAGCTGCGCGCCCCGGCCCGTCCCGACGAGCAGGGCGGTCGGCGTCGCGAGCCCCAGCGCGCACGGGCACGCGATGATCAGCACGGCCACGGCCGCCGTGAAGGCGAACTGCGTGCTCGCCCCCGCGAGCAGCCACCCGCCGAGGGTGAGCACGGCCAGGACCAGCACGATCGGCACGAACACGGCCGAGATGCGGTCCGCGAGGCGCTGCACGGGAGCCTTGCCCGTCTGCGCCTGGCTCACGAGGCGCCCGATCTGGGCGAGCGTCGTCTCCTCGCCCACGCGCGTCGCGCGGACGAGCAGGTGGCCCGAGGTGTTGACGGTCGCGCCCGTGACGTCGTCGCCCGGCGTCACGTCGACGGGCACGGGCTCGCCCGTCAGGAGCGAGGTGTCGACGGCGGAGCTGCCCTCGACCACGACGCCGTCGGTCGCGACCTTCTCGCCCGGGCGGACCGTGAACAGGTCGCCCTCGCGCAGGGCCGAGACGGGCACGCGCTCGGTCACGCGCCGGCCGTCGGGGCCGGTCGTGACGCGCTCGGCGTCCTTGGCGCCCATCGCGAGGAGCGAGCGCAGCGCGTCGCCGGCCTTGCGGCGCGAGCGGTGCTCGGACCAGCGGCCCGCGAGGAGGAACGTCGTGACGACGGCGGCGACCTCGAAGTAGAGCTCGGGCATCGCTGCATGCTCGCGCGAGGGCAGCAGCGAGACCGACATGCGCATGCCGATCTCGCCCGCACCGCCGAGCAGGAGCGCCCACAGCGACCACAGGGTCGCGGCGATCACGCCGATCGACACGAGCGTGTCCATGGTCGACGCGCCGTGGCGGGCCGCGCGGAAGGCCGCGGTGTGGAAGGGCCACGCGCCCCACGTCACGACCGGCAGGGCCAGCGCCGTGACGACCCACTGCCACCCCGGGAACTGGAGCGCCGGGATCATCGACAGCGCGACGACCGGGAGCGTGAGGACCGCGGCGACCTTGAGGCGGCGGCCGAGGTCGGCGCCACGGTCGCGCGTGGGGGCCGAGGTGTCGGTCGACGGGGGCGTCGTGGGGGCCGGGGCCACCGGCCGGGGCGCGGCCGTGGTCGTCGTCGGGGTCCCGCCGGCGGGAGCGGTCCCCGAGGTGCCGACGGCCGCCGACGTCGCGCCGCTCACCGCGGCAGGCGCCGTGACCGGCGCCGCGACGGGCGCCGCGGCCGCCGCCTTCGCGGCGACCGCGGGCGCGGCCGCCCGGCGGCCCGTGACCCGCGCCTGGTAGCCGGCCTTCTCGACGGCTGCGACGAGCTCGGCGTCGGTCACGCCGTCCGGCAGCACGACGTGCGCGCTCTCGAGCGGCAGGTTCACGGTGGCCTCGACGCCGTCGACGCGGTTGAGCCGCTTCTCGACGCGTGCGACGCACGACGCGCACGTCATGCCCTCGATCGCGAGGTCGACCTCGACGAACGTGGGGCCGGCGGTCAGGCCGGTGGGGGTGGTCATGGGTGCTCCTCGAGAGTCCGGTGGTGCGTCCGGCGGGTTGCGCCGGGTGGGGTCTCCGCCGCGGTCCGCTGTGCGCGGGCGGGGGCGGTGGGCGCACGCCGGGGTGGGGGTGCGCGGCGCGGGCGGCCTGGGTCAGCGGCGTGAGGGGCGCGGCTGAGGTGTCGGCAAGCGGCCTGCGGGTGGAGCGGTGCCCGACGACGGAGCGTGGGCCGGGAGTCCGGCCGGTGCTCCGTCGTCGGACGGGTCGTCGGAGGCGTCAGGCCTTCGGGACCTGGAGGTCGTACGTCTTCTCGGCCGGGGTGGCGTCCGCCGCGGAGTCCGTGCCGCAGCCGCAGCCGCAGTTGTGCGCCTTGCGGTCCGCCGCCTGCTCGGCCGACTGCGCGGCCTGGGCGTTCAGCTGGACCTCGTAGCTGGTGACCTCGTAGCCGGCCTCGTCCACGGCCTCGCGCAGCGCGGCCTCGTCGAGCGGCTCGTCGGAGAACACGGTGACCTCGGAGGCCCCGCCGACGTTCAGGTCGACGCTGATGTTCTCGACGCCGGCGACCGCGCCGACGTCCTTGGTGACGTGCGAGACGCAGTTGCCACAGGTCATGCCGGTGACGCCGAGGGTGGTGACGGTGCTCATGGGTGCTCCTTGGGAGGGGTGGGTTGTCAGCTGCGGACGAGGCGTGCGATGGCCTCGGACGCCTCGCGGACCTTGGCGGCGCCCTCGGCCTCGGAGGACCGGGCGGCGTCGACGACGCAGTGGCCGAGGTGGTCCTCGACGAGTCCGATGGACACCGCCTGGAGGGCCTTGGTCACTGCGGAGACCTGGGTGAGGATGTCGATGCAGTAGACGTCCTCGTCGATCATGCGGGCGATCCCGCGGACCTGCCCCTCGATGCGGCGCATGCGCTTGAGGTAGGCCTCCTTGTCGGAGGCGTACCCGTGCGGGCCGGTGTGGGCAGGGGCAGCGCCCGGCTCGACCGGGTGCTGGGTGGTCGTGTCGCTCATGCTGGGCCTCCGTGATCGCTCGCTCGGATACCCCTGTGGGGTACCGCTCTTCAAAGATACCCCTGAGGGGTATCAGGTTGTCAAGGGGTCGAAGGTCCCTCCGGGCCACGGACCCGCCTCTCTCCCCGCTCGCCCGGCCCGCTCGCTGCGACGAATGCGCCGTTCGCCACGACATGGGGCCGTTTCGGGTGTTCGATGAGAACCGAACAGCCCGCACGGACGGTGCTCCAGCGTTCCTGGCGGGACTCGACCCGACGTCAGGAGCCCACCATGACAACGCAGGACCCGATCCTCACCGCCTTCTCCTCCGCCGCCAAGCAGGTCTGGTACTGGCCCGTGATCCGCGGCGTGATCGCGATCCTCTTCGGCATCGTCGCGCTCGCGTGGCCGGAGATCACGGCCGTCGTCTTCATCTGGATCGTCGCCATCTTCACGCTCGTCGACGGGCTGTTCGAGATCGTCGAGGGCATCCGGCGCCGGGGGACCGGCGGCACCGCCGCGCTCGTCACGGTGGGTCTCGTGAGCGTCGCGGTCGGCGTCGTGCTGCTCGTGTGGCCCGGCAAGACCGCCGAGGTCCTGGTGTGGATCGTCGGTCTGTGGGCCGTGGTCCTCGGGATCTTCCAGGCGATCGCGAGCATCGAGCTGCGCAAGGTCCCCGGCAGCGGGTGGGGCTGGGGAGTCTTCGCGGGCCTGCTGTCGCTCGTGTTCGGTCTGCTCGTGCTCTTCAACGTCGGCGCGGGCGTCGTGTCGATCGTCTGGATCCTCGCGATCGTGGCCCTCGTGTGGGGCATCTCGCTCATCGCGTTCGGCTTCCAGATCCGCAGCCTCGGGAAGAAGGCCGGCCAGATCAGCTACTGACCGGCCCCCGTCGGTCGGGCGCCGCTCGACCGACGGGTCCGCCTGCCGCGCCGTGCACCACGGTGTGGCAGGGAACGAGGCGAGCGGCGCCGTCGGGCACGGAGGAAGG